>JAEDKN010000065.1 GCA_016295795.1 Bacilli bacterium | reverse complement strand
ACTATCCTAGTGGTTATAAAATAACTACAGTTTATAATATTAGTGAAGTATCTGATGGTTGTAATGCAAAAAATTGCATTACAAGAATAGAAAATGGAGAAGAAAAAACTTATTGTCTTGCCTCTGATTATTCAGATATTATTGTAAAAAGTAATATAGGTAATTTTAGAAGAGGTATATATAATGTATCTACATCATGTAATAATGCCGAATCTTCATTTAATAAAACTAATTGGGAATTTAGAATAAAAAACTTAACAGGTTATTCTACTTGTAATGCAACATTTACAGAAGATACTAATACTTATCCTAAACTATATGATAAAATAATATCATTATGGAATAATACAAATGGAAGAAATAATATATTTAAAGAAACACATACCTTTGATGATAATACTACATATACAGAATATAGATATGAAGGAACAGATACAGAAGTAAATAACTATGTATGGTTTAATAATGAACTATGGAGAATAATTGGAGCTTTTCCTGGTGGAACACCAACTACTAGTGCTACATCTTTAGGAAACCGTGCACCATCTATAAACAATACTGTTAAAATAATAAGAAACGATGTAATAGGTGGTTTTGCTTGGGATAAAGATAGTAAAAATAATTGGACAACAGCAGAATTAAATACTAATATCCTAAATAATTTATATTTAAATTCTAGTACAGGTACTTGTAATTTCACAACATCAGTAACAAAACCATGTAGCTTTACTAAAATAGGATTAAAGAATGTATTAGATTATATTGAAACAGCAACATGGAATTTAGGAGCAGGAACTGTTTCAAATGCAGATACCATGTATAAAACAGAAAGAGGAACAACAGTAAAAACAAGTGGTACACCAATTGTAACAATGGCTAAAGTAGGCTTAATGTATGCCAGTGATTATGGATATTCAGTAAAAAACTCTAGTTGCAATCATTCTAGTATATCACTAGGAAATTATTGTACAACAGCTTGTGGAGGAAGAGCTTGGATGTTAAAAAATACATATGAATGGACATTATCTCCTACCTCTAGTGATGATAGTTACGTGTTTTATGTCAGCGACAACGCGACCTTGTACGACTACTTCTTTGCTAACTTTGGGTTTGGTGCTCGTCCAGTCCTATATCTAAACTCTAATGTCTATTATTTAAGTGGAACAGGAACAATAACCGATCCGTTCCAAATAGCCTTAGGAAATTAAAATGGATTTAAGTGTGTGCCGGAGCAAGTATTGCTCCCACACACCCAATAAATCAAAAAAACAAATGTAAAGTAATAATTTACAAAAGAAGGATAAAAAATGAAAAGAGAAGATCAAATTGATTTAAGTTTTGAAATAGTCAAAGAACTGGGCTTTATGAATCAGTCGAGGCTTTTTCAGGGTATGAGATTATAACTCTTACAAGCAAAGAAGTAAACAATTGTATGGGGGGGGGCTTTATACTACTAAAGAGGGAAAGAAAAAGCATAAAGGCTCTTTGTTAATAGTCGAAGATGGACTATTTTATCGTGCATATGGTGATGATGCGATAATATTAAATTACTTTTTTGGTTATAAGATAACCAAAGGTAATGTAGTATCTTTTCCTGAAAAAGCATATTCTAAAGTTAAAAATATGTTAATAGGAAAAGGTATTAGTTTACAAATTAATTCTAAAGATAATAGATTACTCTTAATATGTTTAGTTAAAGGTAATAATTATTTTAAATATTTAGATATTGCTTTAGAAAATTATAATCTTAATACTAGAATTGAGAATATTGTTAGTAAAATTAAAGATTTAAATCTAAATAAGTTAAATAATTTACTATCATTGATTGAGGATTATCTTAATGATAGATAATAGTACTAATAAAGAATTTAAATTAATTATTAAATTAAAAGAATATATTTTATCTTTAGAAAAAGTATTAGTCCATATACCTAATAAAGATTATTATAATAAACAAGCTATGAGAGAATATTTAGATAATATTTTATATTTAGTTTTCTTAGCTAATACTTGTAAAGATAAAATATATAAAGAAAAAATTAAATATGAAGTTATTGCTAAACTAAAAATGTTAAACTTTTATTTAGAAAGATATTATTTACTTAAATATATATCTAAAAAAGAAGTTATAATTAATTCTTCTAAAATAGAAGAACTTACTAAAATGACATATGGTTGGATTAAATATGATGGAAAATAAATATAATTTCTTTGATATATTAGATACATATAATAATACAGTAAGTAAAAAAGTTAAAAATAAAAAAGGTTTAATTAGATTTGAAAGTAATAAAATGGCTTATATATCTAATTTATATAATAATTTAATAAATAAAAAATACATGTATAACAAATATAATATATTTGTTATACATGAACATAAATACAGAATTATCATGGCTCCTAATATTTTTGATAAAATAATAAATCATTATATAACTAATTATTTTTTGAATAAAAACTAAGTATATATTTAGATAAAAGAAATATTGCTACAAGAAAGAATATGGGTACTGATTGTGGTATTAAATTAATAAAAAGATATTATGAAATATATAAAAAGTATAAAACTTTTTATATATTAAAATTAGATATAAAGAAATATTTTTATTCAATAGATCATAATGTTTTAAAAAAATTACTTATTGATAAATTAAATATAAGTGAATATGAGATAATATGTAATATTAT
>JAEDKN010000026.1 GCA_016295795.1 Bacilli bacterium | reverse complement strand
AACCTAGTTGGGTTCTATACTCAACTGGGTTTTTATATTGTAATGCAAAACTTGGACGATAATTGTTATTATCCCAAACTATATCATCAATAAATTCTTGAACTGTGTTATAATCATTTATATACATTTCTTTTTTAATCCAGCCATTTTTAGATTCAATTACTGGGTTATCTGTTGGTGTGCCAGCTCTAGACATTGATCTGGTAACTTTATAAGAATTAAATATATTGTTAAATGACACTGAGGAATAAACGGCTCCTTGATCTGTATGGACAATAGTATTAAGGTTTTCGTACCCTCTTTTTATTTTGTTATTTAACATATTATTTAATGCTTCACGATGGTTCAAAACACCATTGCTATGCATTGATTCTCTTACATCATAACCAACTATCTCATTATTAAATATATCTAAGTAGAAAGTCCAATCATATTTTCTTTTCTTAAACCAAAATGTAGTTGTATCAGAAACGACCTTTTCAAACGGTCTAGATGTATTCCAATTACCATTAATAATATTTGCATATTTAATAGATTCTTCTCCTGGACGTTTATATTTATAATGTTTAGCTTTTGATTTAATATTTAATAATTTGCATATTTTATGTACTAAATTATCTGATACAACCCAACCTGTATTGTATCTAATTACTGCATTTATTCTATGATATCCATAACTTGGCTTTCTTTTATGAATGTCTATTATTAATACACCTAAATCTTTTCTTATTAATTCATAATTATTTAATATATCTTTATTTTTTAACCATTTATAGTATCCTGATCTGGATACTTTTAATAATTCACACATAGATTTGATATTATATTCTTTACTTAATAATTCAATTATTTCATATTTAGTTTGTGTTACTTCGTGAATTTTACATACGTACCATCTTCTTTCATTAGGAATCCTTTTTTTAACATTTCATTCTCGATTCTTAATTTCATATTTTCATATTCTAATCGTTCTTCTTTAGTTAAGTTTTTTTTCGAAGAATATTTGGATAATGGATTTCCAGGTTTCTTTTTGTTTGCTAATCCTTCCATGCCTTTTTCTCGATATTTTTTAACCCAAGCATAAAGTAATCCTGAATTGATTCCAATTTCTCTTGAATATGTTCTTGAACCTTTTTCCATTGTTAATAATGGTTCAATTAATTTGTATTTTTCTTCTGGTGTCCATTGTTTAAATTTTTGACCTTTACTAGCCATATTCTCAACTCCTTATCTTAATTATAACAAAAATAAAAGCATACACTTTTTTTGTGTACACTTTTATCTTACAACTTCATACAGAAAGAGTGGATTTTTTTTTATACTCTAAATCCCTTTTGAAAAAGTTTTTGTTTTATTTTGTATTCAAGTTCGCTACCAGAATATTTCTTTGACAATTTTTTATATAGCTTATCATACTCTTTTTTCAAATTTTCGCTGTCATCTATATCAAGTTTAGATAACTCCTCTATTATTAAATCCCTATCATATCCAAGGTTAACTAAATTATAATGTATCTTTTGTTTTATTAAGTAAGAACCATTATTATTATTTGCTTTTAGATATTTATTAATTAATTTATTTATTTTTTCCCTTTGAGTATTTATATCAAAAATCTTAATTAAATCATTTATATCTTCTTTATTGATGTTGAGTGTGCTTAAATGCTTAATAATCTTATAAGGTCCATCATTGCTAAGCGAAATACGATCATTAATATATGCTTTAGCATATTCTCTATCATTCAAATATCCATTAGAACGTAATCTTGTTACAACATCATCTATGACTTTACTAGAAACCCCTAGTTTTAATAAATAACTTCTAACCTCGGATTCGTTTCTCATTTTTATTCCTATATATTTGAGAGCTTTAGAATATGCAATATAGTCTTTATTTTCTTCTAACAATTTTTTTATTTCTTCAGAGGAAATTTTTCTTTTTAATAACAATTCGCTTTTTAATATTAAATCTTCATGCAAAGATATAACCTCATCATTTTCTAAAACGAGTTTATACTCTCCATTTCTCTGTTTTATAAACTTGACTATTTCCATATAGACCTCCATTACAATCAAGTTATATCATATTAAACAATAGTTCGTCAAACTGTTTTAAAAAAAACTACTAAGTAGTTTTTGTATTATCTATTACAGTAATCAAGCCCTCAGCAACCTCTTCTAATGCTCTTCCAATATTTTTTGAAGAAACATATTTGTTTAAAGACATTTGATAATGTCCTGTTTTAAACATTTCTTTACTTCTCCTTGCTGCAATATGTACTAATTGATATTTAGAATCCACTATGTTTAATAGCTTATCAATAGATGGATATATCACTTTATCACACTCCCTATTTTAAGAATAACCTCATTTGTATTATAATTCAATAGTTTACACTTAATTAGACAGAATTTGACAAAAAGTACTAATTTATTACTATTTGAATCAACAAAAATATTATATGTAAAAATATGTATAATTATGAATTAAATACTGTGAAACATGTCGAAAAAATGGACTTTTATACTCTTATAGGATATAATTTATTTAGAATATAGGATGGAGGTATAGTATGAAAAAGCACAAAAAAATCAGTTCATTATTATTTGCTTTATTCATTTTTTGTAGTTATACTTCTGTTTTTTCAGCAACGCAAAAAGGATATGTAGATGCTACTAACGGTTTAAATGTGCGAAAAGATGCAGGAACAACTTATTCTAAAGTGGGAACTTTATCTTTTAAAACCGAAGTAAATATAATAAGTACAAAATCAACCGCAGATTCTTCAACTGGTTGTCCTACTAAAGTATGGTATTATATAACATCTGGTAATATTTCAGGTTATGTTTGTAGTCAATATATAATAATAACGGATACAGGAGAGGTTTCTTCATCAGAAATGGCCTCTATGACTGATAAAGAATTTGAGGAATATTTAACAAATCAAGGCTTCCCTACGAGTTATTGGGACAAATTAAAAACATTACATAAGGCTCATCCGAATTGGGTGTTCAAAGCTGTTAAAGCTAAATATACATGGGCCAATGCACTAGATCAAGAAAATGCTAGTGGTAGAAGCCTATATCAAGTAACTTCAACAGGAGTAAAAAATGGATTACAAGGATATTTAAATACAGGAAGTAGTTATTATAATTATGCTACTGATAAATTTGTCGCAAAAGACGGTTCAACATGGTTTCAAGCAAATGAACAAACTATAGCTTATTATATGGATCCAAGAAATTTTTTAACAGAATCAGGAATATTTATGTTTGAAGATTTAACTTATTACGAATCTTATCAAACAAGTGATGTGGTAAAGAAAATATTATATACAGATTTTTATAACAATTATATAAAATATTATATAGAAGCTGCTCAAAAACATAACGTGTCTCCTGTTTACTTAGCTGCACTATCAAGACAAGAAGTTGGTCTTGAATCTGGAACTGCAACTAGTGGAAAAGCAGGAACTTATAATGGTGTTAACTATGACGGATACTATAATTTCTATAATATTGGCGCAACAAGTGGTTCAAATCCTGTTTATAATGGATTGGCTTATTCAAAAAATGCTGGATGGAATACTCAACAAAAGGCAATTGTTGGTGGTGCCGAATGGATTGTAGATGGTTATATAAGCAAAGGTCAATATACTAGATATTTTCAAAAATGGAATACTTCCCCTACTACTACAACTGGAGTTTGGCATCAATATATGACAGATATAAAAGCATTGGTTTCTCCTTCTGCGACGACATCTGCTTCATATAATAGTATGGGAATAAGCAATGAAGCATTAGTTTTTTCGATTCCTGTCTATATAGGAATGCCTACAAAAACCTCTCTACCAGCAACAGGTAATCCTAATAACTGGTTAAAAAGTTTGAAGGTTGATTCAAAAGCAATTACTAATTTCAGTGGTTCTACTACAACTTATGATTTAGGTGAAGTTGAATACGAAAAATCTAAAATCAATATAGAGGCAACAACAGTTAATTCTAATGCAAGCGTAGATAATGATGGAAATGTAAACTTAAATGTTGGAAAAAACACCATAAAAATAATTGTTACAGCACAAAATGGAGCACAGAGAACTTACACTTTAACTATAACAAGAAAGCAAAATCTAAATAACAATGTAGAAGAGGAAATAACTATATCAAATATATTAACTAATCTCTCTATAAAGAATAATAATAGTAATATTTATGGATTCAAAATAGGCACTACCACTTCTACTCTTTCAGAAAATGTTCTAAAACAAAATAACAAAAGTAACATAAAAATAACAACTGATAGCGGAAAAGCTAAAACAGGTGCACTAGCAACCGGTGATAAAGTCACAATCACAAGTAATAAAGAAACTAAGACTTTTCAAGTTGTAATATATGGAGATTTAAACGGAGATGGAAAGATTGATGCAAAAGACTTGTTAGTAATGCGAAAATATTTATTGAAAGAAAAAACATTAAGTGGCGTTTATTTTGAGGCTGCCAGATTAACAAGAGCTTCTTCTATTACTGCAAAAGATTTATTGCTGCTTAGAAAATATTTGCTAGGAACGATGTCTATAAGTCAAGTTTAATGGAGGTAAAATGAAAAAGTATTTAAAATCGTTATGCTATTTTATAATTGGGTTAACCCTTTTAATACCAATAAATACATTCGCTGCAAGTGGTAAATATTCAATAAGTTCAAATTCTTCAGTGGAAGTTGGGGATACATTCTCAGTAACATTTACTATAAGTGGTTCAAAATTATTTTATTGGCAAGCCTATATAAATTATGATAGTAGCAAATTACAATTAGTAAGTGGAAGTACTAACTTTCAAGGAGAATCAGACAGTGCTACTGATGGGCAAGGAAAAGTTACAAAAACACTAAAATTTAAAGCGAAAAAATCTGGTAGTGCAACAATCTCAATATCAATGGGAGATAAAGGAAATAATATTAATGTAAACGCTGAAGAAATAAGCTTTTCTAAAGTTACTAAAACAATCACAATAAAAGAAAAAACAATTAAAACATATAGTTCAAATAATTATCTAAAAAACTTAGAAATAGAGGGATATGAAATATCTCCTAAGTTCGATAAAAATACATTGGAATATAATGTTGAACTTCCAGCCAATACAACAAAAATAAAAATAAATGCTACCAAAGAGGATTCGGAAGCCACTATAAATGGTGATGGAGAAATAGAAGTAAGTGAAGGTCCAAACAAGATAACAATTAAAGTAATCGCAGAAAATGGAAATACAAAAGAATATATAATTAATGCCACTGTTAAAGAGTTGGATCCAATAGAAATAACAGTAAATGGCGAAAAATACAATGTAATAAGAAAAAAAGAACAACTTCCAAAACCAAATTCTTTATTTGAAGAATCAACTATAAAAATTAATGGCGAAGAAGTCCCAGCATTTGTAAATGGAATCACAAAATATACTCTAGTTGGTCTAAAAGATAAAGAGGGGAACATTAATTTATATGTTTATAATACAGATAAAAATACTTATACTATATATAAGGAACTCACCTTTAATAAAATTACTATATCCCCTATTGATGAAGAGTTTGACATTCCTAATGGTTACACTAAATCAACTATAAAAATTAATGATAATGATTTAATAGTATATACAAATGACAAAGATTCCAACTATTCTATATTTAGAGGTATAAATACAGAAACTGGAGAAAAAAATACATATATGTATGATTCTAAGGAGAATACTGTTCAAAGATTTTTAGGTAATACAAATAATACAATAAATACAAAATCACAAGATACAAATATATATTTATATGTAGTTTTAGGATTGGGAAGTTTATTAGTAATAACATATTTAGTTATTTTAATCATTTTAATAAGAAGAAAACCAAAAAAAATCGGACTTGATTATAAAAAATAAAAGTTGTTTTTGCAACTTTTTTGGATATAATAAAAGTTATCTACAGGAGGAATTTATGAGTAAAACTGTCAGAAAAAAATTTAAATTTAATAAAGTGATAAGCTTAATTTTATTAATTTCTAGTATATATATAATTTATAACATTTTATTATTGGGTCCGATTGAACCGTTGATCAGATATATACTAATAGGCATAATAATTCTTATCAATTTAATTATATTATTAAAAGCTTTTAGTAAAAAGAAAACTGGTTTTGCATTAACCTTAATAATGCTATTATTAATAGCTTTTAATGTTTTAATTGGAAGTTCAGTTAACAAAGTATACAACTCTCTTTCTAAAATTACTACGAATAAAACGGTATACTCTTCTAGTTTAGTAATATTAGAAAGCAGTGATATAAAAAGCATAGATAGTATGAAAAACAAGAATATTTGTATTATTAATGACCCTTCATCAAATGAGGGATATATAATTCCAAACGAAATGATCAAAGAATACAACCTAGATAATAATAACGAAATAAAAAATTATGATGACTACCCTAATCTACTTCATGCTTTATATAATAAAGATTGTGACGCAGCTTTTTTACCAACTAATTACGAAAGTATGTTTTCAAATATAGATGAATATAAAAATATTGGAGAGGATATTAAAATATTAAAAACCGAAACAAAAAAGGCATCCTCTTCATCAAAAAGCTATGGAACAAAAAAAATCACTGAACCTTTTACCATGCTATTAATAGGTGTTGATTCAAGCAAAGATGGATTGGGTAACTCAGATTCATTTAACGGAGACTCTTTGATGTTAGTAACATTTAATCCAAACACATTAAATGCTACTATATTGAGTATTCCTCGTGATAGTTATGTTCCAATAGCTTGTTTTGCTGGTAAATATGAAAATAAAATCACACATGCAGCATGGAAAGGTACAAATTGTGTTATAGATACTATAGAAGATTTTACTGGTATAGAAATAGATTATTATGCAAAAATAAACTTCAAAGGATTAGTTTCGCTAGTAGATGCCTTGGGAGGAATAACAGTAGAGGTTCCAAAAGATTTATGTACCGATAGTAGTGATCGTAAAGGAAAAGTGTGTATTAAAAAAGGTATTCAAACACTAAACGGAGAAGAAGCTCTAGTACTCGCACGTAATAGAAAACAACTGGCAAATGGTGACTTAGATCGTGGATTAAATCAACAAAAAGTTCTACAAGGAATACTAAATAGTGCAAAAAAAATAAATAGTACTAGTGAAGTATATAAAATATTAGATGTTATATCTAATAATATAGATACAAATATGTCTACTGAAACTATATTATCTTTCTATGAGGTTGGTAAAAATATTTTAACACAAGCAAATGGATCAGATGATTTGATTACACTAGAACAATTATATTTGGCTGGTACAGGTCAGACAATATATGATGAAAGCACTAAACTAAATTTGTGGAATTACATATTAAATAAGCAAAGTGTTGAAGATGTTGTTAAAGAAATGAAAATCAATCTTGAGTTAGAAGATTATGAGATGATTACAGAGTTTGATTATTCTATAAATGATACATATGCAAAAAAGATAATTGGAAAAGGACCATATAAAGTTTATACTACCTATGACTTGGTTCCTGATTTAACAAAATATACCAAATCTCAAGCACTTGCTTGGGCGAGCAAATACGGAGTAACTATTAAATTTAATGAGGTTGCAAAAACCGGAAAAGGATATTATAATGGACAAATAATTGCTCAAGAATACCCTTTTAGAAAAAGAATAGATAAAATACCAAACAAGACAATGACCGTTGATATAGCTGTAGTATCAAGTAATACTACTAATACTACAACTTCAAAGATAGATTGTGAATCTAGTGAAAACCTAAATAACACGACTTGTTTATTACCGGATTTTACATCTATGACAAAATCTCAAATAACAACATGGAAAAACAAATTTTCAAACAATATTGTTATAACATATATAGAAGCCTCTGAAGGCGGAGAAGATGATCAAATTATAAATCAATCTATAGATAAGGGAACGCATATAAAAGATTTAAATGGTAATTCTATTATTTTAACTATAGTAAAAAAGGACTAGGTCCTTTTTTTCGTTATCTTAAGGTATGGACAAAAATCAATATTTGTAGTATAATTTGCTAGTCAGTTCTTTAAAGAAAGAAAGGAGAAAAAATTAATATGAAACCAAACTCTGAAACTAAAATTATAGTTTTAGGTGGTTTAGGTGAAGTCGGAAAAAACATGTATTGTGTAATGCATGAAAATGCTATTGTTATTATTGATGCGGGTATCTGTTTCCCAGAAGGCGGTCTTCTAGGAATAGATTATATTCTTCCTGATTTTACATTTCTTAAACAAAATCAGGATAAAATTAAAGCTTTACTTATAACTCATGGACATGAAGATCATATAGGAGGAATTCCTTTTCTATTACAATCGGTAAACATTCCTGCTATTTATGCACCTAATCAAGCTAAAGAGTTAATAGCGTTAAAGTTACAAGATAAAAACATAAGATATGATAATTTATATGCATATACCGATGAAACTAAATTAAAATTTAATAAAATTGAAGTTGAATTTTTTAGAACCACCCACTCTATTCCTGATTCTCATGGAATTTCTATTTCTACACCGGATGGTTGCATAGTTACCACAGGAGATTTTAAATTTGATTTAACTCCTATCGGTCCTATGGCAGATATTCATAAAATGGCAGAATTAGGAAAAAAAGGAGTAGATTTATTAATAAGCGATTCCACTAACGCCCTAAACGAAGGCATGTCAGTTAGTGAATCAAAAGTAGACAATGCCTTAAATGGTATATTTGAAAAATATAAAACTAGACGTATTATTATTGCTACTTTTGCATCAAATATATATCGTCTAAAGCATATAGTAGAGACTTGTTATAAACATAATAGAAAAATCTGCGTATTTGGTAGAAGCATGGAAAATAATATTGAAATTTCCCTAAAAGGAGGATATATAAATCATAAAGATATTATAATTACTCCTGAAGAAGCAAATGATTTAAAGCCTGGAGAAGTTACTATTCTTTGTACTGGTTCTCAAGGAGAACCTCTTGCTGCATTATCTAGAATTGCTGATGGTGCACACAAACAAATAAAATTAAGACCTGACGATATAGTAGTTTTCTCTTCTTCACCAATTCCTGGAAACGCACTATCTATAGGTCGCACGATAAACAAACTTTATTTACAGGGTGTTAAGGTATTCACAAACACATCTTTTAGTGATATCCATACATCAGGTCATGCTAATATAGAAGAATTAAAGTTAATGATAAGATTATTAATGCCTAAATATTTAATGCCTTTTCATGGTGATTATAGAATGCTTAAAAATCATGCTAATATCGGAATAGAATGTGGTATTCCAAAAGAAAACACATTTGTGTTAAAAAACGGAGACGTATTATCATTAAAGAATCACGTAATTACACTATCATCTCCTATAGTAGCCAACGATATATATGTAGACGGTAACAGATTAGGAGAAATAAATGGAGCTGTATTACGAGATAGAAAAATAATGGCTAGTGATGGAATCTTAGTAGTTATAGCTAATATTGATATCAAAAAAAGAGAACTGTTAATAAAACCAAATATAACTACAAGAGGATTTATCTTAATAAATGAAAATGAAGCAGTAATAAGAAAACTAGAATCTATTGCCGCTAATGCTATAAACGAAAAATTAGCTGATCCTACTAGCAATTTTAACGATATCAAAAATCAAATAACTTCAGATCTATTTAGTTATGTTTATGAAACAACTGGAAGAAAACCAATTATTTTACCTATAATTTTAGACGTTAAAAGAGTTCATCAATAAGATGAACTCTTTTTAAAAATCATAATCTACTCTTTTTCTTCTAATATTAGTAATAAGGACTATTATTAATATTACATTTAATAATAAAGAAATATACATAATGAAATTACCATAATCTTTTAAAATATTTTTCACATCATTTAATGTCTTAGTAATATAATCTTTATCAGTATTATCCTCTTCTACAAACAATGAATCTTCTTCTATAAAATTCATATTAAAATATGCTGTATCGGAATTAAATGACTCATTTCCATTTATTGCAGTTAATATTTTTACATTTATCTCGGTTTTTTGAACATTAATATTATTTTTGGCATTAAATACTACTGTATAAATTATCAGAGTAGGAGAACTACTATCTACAGATACTTTTATAGGATTCGATTTTTCAACATTAAAACTTCTTTCTGCAGTATCTATTTTAACCTCTTCTACACTTACTAAATTAAGTACATTTCTATCATATGTAATTTCCGCTTCATATTTAGTAAGGTCTCTATCCAAAATAACCGTATATACAATATTCTCTCCCGGTCTAATTTTTTCATTACCAGTTATCTTTGTATACACTTTTTCTGCATTAACACTCATTGGCAGTAACATAAAAATTGTAATAGCAAATACAAATAACTTCTTCATAATTACCTCTATTTCGCTTCTTCGGTTGCCCTTGTTTCTCTAATAACAGTTACCTTAATAGTACCTGGATACTGCATTGTAGATTCTATCTTATCCTTTATATCTCTTGCTATTTTATGAGACGTTAAATCGTCAACTTCTTCAGGTTTTACAATTACTCTTAACTCTCTACCAGCCTGAACTGCATAAGTCTTTTCAACACCTTCCATCTCATTTGCAATGTTCTCTAATTGTTCAAGTCTCTTTAAATAATTCTCCAATGAATCATTTCTAGCTCCCGGACGAGATGCAGACAATGCATCAGCTATGGCTACTAAAACAGAAATAATATTCTGTGGTTCAGTATCCCCATGATGTGAAGCAATAGCATTTATTACTTCTTCACTCTCTTTATATTTTTTTGCTATATCAACACCAATTTGAACATGACTTCCTTCAATTTCATGGTCAATTGCTTTACCAATATCATGTAAAAGTCCGGCACGCTTAGCTAAAGTAACATTTTCTCCCAATTCGCCCGCCAATATTCCAGTTAAGTGTGCAACCTCTTTAGAATGTTCTAATGCATTCTGTCCATAACTAGTTCTAAAATGTAGTTTACCTAAAATTTCAACAAGTTCAGGATCCATTTTAGTAATTCCTACTTCAAATAATGCATCGTTACCATATTCTACTATTTTGCTTTTCATTTCTTTGCTAACTTTATCATATAATTCTTCAATTCTAGTAGGATGAATTCTTCCGTCTTTAAGCAGGTTTTCCAAAGTAACTCTTGCAATTTCACGACGCAATGGATCGAAACTTGATAAAACCACAGCTTCTGGCGTATCATCTATTATCAAATCTACACCTGTAATAGCTTCAATTGTTCGTATATTCCTACCTTCGCGCCCAATTATTCTTCCTTTAATTTCATCATTAGGTAAACTAACAACTGTTACTGTTTGTTCATTAGATAAATCTGCTGCATATCTTTGCATAGATGTAACTAGCAAATTCTTAGCTATTTTATCTGACTCTAATTTAGCCTCATTCTCTCGTTCCTTAATATAAGCAGTTATCTCTTTAGACATCTGTTCTTCTACTTTTTTCATTACCAAATCTTTAGCCTTTTCTTTGCTAAAACCTGATATTTGTGTTAATAATTCCAATTGTTCCTTTTTTATTTCTTCCACTTTTGCTTGTTCGTCTTGGATATTTTTTTGCTTTTCTGTTAGTTTTAATTCTCTCTCATCAAGAGAAATTTCTCTTTTTTGAAACAATTCATCACGTTTATCAATACTATTTTCACGTTGAATAAGACGCTCTTCTGATTGTTTCAACTCTTGTTTCTTTTCTTTAATTTCTTTGTCTACTTCCAATTTTAATTTATGAGCTTCTTCTTTTGCTTCAAATAAAGAATCCCTTTTTGTTTTCTCTGCTTCTTTTTTTGCTTTTTCTATTATGTCATCTGCTTTTTTATTAGCATTATTTTCTTTCATATTATTCGATATAATGCTTGCAGCAATACCTGTTGATAATCCAATTACGACTAACAAAATGGAGATTAATATTTCCATAAACGCACCTCCATTTTCTATTTATGTTAATAACATCTTAAAATCTTAACATCTATATTTATTGTAAAATTTTTTTCATACAATGTCAACGAAAAATAAGAAACTATGAAACTAAAAATGCAGTTTCATTATTTTGAAATCTGCATTCCATCATATCCAACAATTAAATTTTTTTGTTTTATTGTCTTTAATTTTTCATTTATTAATTCTTTAGTATGAGTAGTAACAAAATTTATATTACTATATTTTTTAGCTAGGACCACAACATTATCTATTCCCATATGTGAACTATCCCCTGTTTCTAAAGTAGTATCAATAAAAACTATGTTACTTTCTTTAATTATTTGTTCTACTCCTTCACATAAACAACTATCTCCTGTAAATCCTATTACATTGCCTTTTTGATTAAATATATATCCATGTGCATAATTCATTCTTCCATGTAAAACTTCAACACTAGTTACTTCAATATCTTTTGCATTTATCTTATTTCGATTATTAATATATTTAATATCTAATCCTTTTAAATATTTCTTATAAGAACTTGGAAAAGCCAGTTTCATTATAGCCTTTACTTTTTTCTTTAATTCTTTATTTCCAACCAAAGTAATTTTTCTATTACCTCTGACATATTTTTCTGATAGAAGAAATGGCAAATCAAAATAATGATCTCCATGAAAATGTGTTATAAATATATATTCTATATCTATTATATCTTTTTTCATCCTTTTTAAGGCTTTACAACAGCCATTTGGGATATCAATCAAAATCTTATCATCAATAAGATAACTTGCACTATTTTGACTAGAAAATATAGAACCTGAGCCAACAACTTCTAACTTCATATCATCCTCCGCTTATTACTTATATTTCACTTTTTTCTTTACAGGTTCTCCATTAAACCCACGATTAAGCTTATCTAAAGATATTTTTATTATTTGATTAACACGCGTTGTAGAAAGGCCAAGGTACTCACTTATTTCTTTTTGAGAATATGCTTTTGTACCATTAAGTCCATAATGCATAGTCAAAATAGTTCTTTCTCTTTCATCTAAACAGTTCATAATCCTATAAATTTCTTTGTTTGTTTCATAATCTTCTTCTAATGAATAATTAGATGGCACATCGAAAAAATCATAATCAACGTCAAGAGAATCATCATAAGAATATATTCTTATATCATTTATACTTTTTCCTTCGTTTTTTAAATACCTTAATATTTTACCTTTAATGCACTGTACAGAATAAGAACTAAATCGTATATTTAAATCAGGATCATAATTATCTACACTATGTATTAGACCTAAAATTCCAACCGAAATTAGTTCTTCTGAATCAACCAAACAATATTCAAATTCATTATATACAATATTGATAACTAATCTTATATTTCCTAATATTAACTTTTCCCTTACGTCTTCCCCATTTTTGTATCTTTTAAATAAATTTGACATTTCTTCTTCCGTAAGAGGTTTTAAACGCCCCATATCAAATGAAGTTAATCCTTCTTTCATAAAATTTCATCCCCAGATTTTACTACACTATTCCTTTCTTCTTCAAACTTATACTATAATATTTTTTATATAAAATCAAGAAAAAAACACCGAAGTGTTTAATATCCTTTTTCCTTATAAAATTCATATAACTCTTTAAATCTATTAAAATGTACTACTTCTCTTTGTCTTA
>JAEDKN010000064.1 GCA_016295795.1 Bacilli bacterium | reverse complement strand
TGTTTTAGAGTATTCTAATAACATACCAGAAGGTTCTAAAAGCTTAATTAATGAACTGATAAAATATGATGATACTAGTATTAATTCAGAAACAAAAAAAATGCAAAGTAATCAGCAAAAGGAACTAAATATAAAGTCATTTGCAGAAATGGAACCACAAGAAATAGTGGACAATTATATTAATAACAAAGATATTTTTGCGGGAAAAGGAATATCAATTGAAAAATATTTACAAGATGGTGGTATAAAAATTACAAAAATTAGTTCTATGTCTGAATTGTCTAGAGTAATGAAAGATCCTAAGTTATTTTTGTTTGATAAAGCACACACTCTATTTAATAATCCCAATATTTCTCAACAAGGGAAAACAATTATTGCAAACATAATTAATTATTGTCATGATGTTCCTAATGCTGATTGGGATATAGGTTTCATAGTAAACGAATTAGCACCATTTTTAACCACTCATGATAGTGACCTGTTTATTGAATTTGCAAATAATGGAGTGGAACAGGATGCTCATAAATTAACTACTAATCAAAAAGCAGCGGTATTTAATTACACTGCTTGTGGAGGGTTGGAAATATGTGCATGGTTGAATAATGTTATAGAGAAAGATGGTAAACGTGTCAGAGATAGATATAAGAGTATTAATCAAATTCAAGATATAATTTCTGGACACAAACTTTCTAAAGGATATTCTAATAGAATATTCCAAAGTTATGATGGAGATATAGTTCAAACACTTGATTCCATAATAGCACAAGCAAATTATGATAACGCACTAGTTGTTTATCGTGGTGTTAGGGAAATTTATGATATTAATCAATTAGTTGATGTTAATAAATTAGCAATAGGGGATACTATAACTACACCAGCATTTCAATCTTCTTCAATATTGGAAGAAAAATGCTATGCTTATGATAATGATGATGTTAACATAATGTTAGAAATTATTGTGTTACCAAATTCTGGCACAGCGGCCTACATAGAAAATATTTCAGGTGTTGCCAATTATGGACAAACAGAAGTACTTATTAAAAGAGAAGGAACATTAACAGTTATTGATAATATATATAAAAAAATCATCAACGGTGTTGAAAAAACAGTTGTTCCTGTAGTGTTAACTTAAAAGGACATGTATTTAAAATAAGAAAGAGAGGTGTTTTTGGGAATTGTCCACCCAATATAAAATGAATGAATCTAATAAAGAAAGAATGATAGGAAATTTAACTGATTATACGTTTCAAATTAATGGATCAACAGAAAATATTAAAGAACAAATTGATAAGAGAGAAAAACAAAAAATAAGTGAGGGAATGAATAAATATATGCCAATTGGAAGCATAGTAATGTTAAAAAATTCTGATAAATTAAAAATGATACTTGGTTTTAATTATGAATTACAAGGAAAGACATATGATTATGTAAGTTGTGAATATCCATTTGGTATTAATTTAAATCATGGTACTATATTATTTAATCATGATCAAATTGATAGAGTATATCATATTGGTTATATAAATGAGCAGGAACGAGCATTTAAAAAAGAATTGGACCTGGAAAGCCCCAACCATAGGGGCTTGAAATAGCAAGGAGAAATTTATGTTAGGTGCTGTTTGTGGAGATATTATTGGTTCTGTTTATGAAAAAAATAATATAAAGAAAAAAACGTTTCCACTATTTAATGAAAATGATAGATTTACTGATGATACAGTTATGACTTGTGCAATTTTAATAGCAAGTATGGAATATAAAAAAAATAAAAATATTAACAAATTTAGAGACAATTGTATAAAATATATGCGGGAGTTAGGTCGACGTTACATAAATGCTGGTTATGGGCAAACATTTATTTATTGGTTATTATCTAAAGATCCAAAACCGTATAATAGTTATGGAAATGGATCTGCAATGAGAGTTTCTTCTGTTGCATATGTCGCTGATAGTTTAGAAGAAGCAGAAAATTTAGCAAAAGTATCTGCTGAAGTGACCCACAGTCATACTGAAGGAATAAAAGGAGCACAGGCTATTGCTGGTTCAATATGGTTGTTATTGCATAATGCAAATAAAAGGGAAATTTATGAATATATAGAATTAAATTATTATAAACTTTCGTTCAAAATAGATGATATACGATTAAGTTATACGTTTGATGTTTCTTGTCAAGGATCTGTTCCTCAAAGCATACAAGCATTTTTAGAATCTAATGACTTTGAAGATTCTATTAGAATAGCAGTTTCATTAGGTGGAGATTCAGATACTATTGCTGCTATTACTGGAAGTTTAGCTGAAGCATATTATGGTATTCCAAAAGAAATTAAAGATAAAGCAATTACATATTTGGATGATGAATTATTATATTACTTAAATACATATTATAATTTTTCTGATAAAATTAAAGATATTCATAAAAAAACAAAATAAATAAATAATATTTAAAATGGTTCTTTGTCAAATAGTGGGTGTGACCAAAAATCTTGATAAATCCATTCATATTTATAATTTTTAAGATATAATAATCTTGAGACACAACTTAAAACCTCATTTCTTTTTCTTTCTATTTCAAATTTATTATATCAAAGATTAGGTCAAAAACTTATGTCTTTTTTATTTTAATTAAAAATAGTGGATGTTTTGTTTACACCCACTAAATATTATACAACCATAAAAAAATATGATATAATTAATATAACAAAGTAAAAGTAAGGAGTGAAATTAATGTGAATGAAAACATAGAAAAACAATTTACTAGAAATGAGTTGGAGAGAATTTT
>JAEDKN010000025.1 GCA_016295795.1 Bacilli bacterium | reverse complement strand
CTTTAAAATTCTCTACTAAATTTATTGCTTCTCCCATATGGTCATAGTCTCCGTGGGTAATAAAAACATAATCTATTTTTCTTATTCCTAAAGATTTAGTAACACTAATTAATTTAGAAGCTATATTACTATTACTATAATAATTTCCACCAGTATCTATCAAAAACGTATGATTATTACTATGAAATATAAATGAATCGCCTTGTTTAACATCAAGCATTAAAATATAATTACTAGGAAACAAAATATTATAATTATAATGAATAATCATAACTAACAATAGAATTAATAATGGTTTCGTACTATTATATTTTAATGACCATAAACTGAAAGTAATTATAACAAAATAACCATAAACTAATATTAAAGATGGCCGTTTGAATATAATTGTAGAATCTATCTTAGAAAATAACATGCTTAGTGTTTCCAAAATGTATATAAAAAAAGAAAATATAGGTTTTAAAAAATCAAAAATATAAGTAAGTACAGAAAATGGGAAAACAATAAAGGAGATAAATGGAACAAATAATAAATTATAAAAAACGCTTAATAAATTAACTTCATAAAAATTATATATTACTATTGGAAAACTAACTACCCAAGCTATAGAGGATATAGTAAGACTTTTAGTGAAATAATTTTTTCTATTGTTTATGAATGAACTAAACAAAATCAAATAACCTGATATTACTGAGGAGAATATAAAACCAATATCATAAATAATAAACGGATTAATAATTATAAGAAAACATATAGTTATTATAAAAACACGAAAATTATCTAATTCAAATTTATGTGTCTTGTTCAGTCTCATTAAAATAAATAGCATCCCACTTCTTAATATAGAAGATGTAAAATCGGTTAAAAACATATAAAAGAGTAATATACTTGCTATGATAATATCGATTAATTTATCCTTAAATTTTAACTTTTTAAATATAAAAATCAGAAAGCCAGTCAAAAGTGATACATGCATACCTGATACTGCAAATAAATGACTAACTCCTAATTTTTGATAATTCTTTTTTATATCGTCATTAATTTTGTTTGCCTTTCCGAACAAAAAAGATGCAATATAGCTACTAGATTTATTATCAAATTTTTCTGTTCTAGAAATCATTTTGTTTTTAATATTATATAAGTAATTATTATTTTTATTTATAAGTTTATACTTATCTATTTTTAAAACATAATATATTTTTTTATTATATAGATACTTTTTATAATTAAATTGATTAGGATTTGTATTGTTATTTGGCTTTTCCAATTTACCAGTTAAATAAATTTTATCTCCTAGACTAAATTTATTTATAAAGTTTTGTTTTTCTTCAAAATTACTAAAACAATAAGTTGCTTTTAACTTTTCTTTGGCCGTGATATCCATAGTTAAATATTTATCATCTATATTTATATTTTTAATAACTCCCAGAAAATTTTCTTCATAGCCATTATATACACTTCTATATTCTTTTATTTTAGTAAAATATATAGTTTCAAATAAAGATATGAAGATAAGAAATAAATAGAAATAATTAGATCGTAATATTATCTTTAATCTTGTCAAATAGAGCTTGTCCTATTCCACTTACATTCATTACGTCTTCTATTTTTTTAAATTCCCCATTCTTTTCTCTATATTCTACAATTGCTTTAGCTTTTGCTTCTCCTATTCCTGTTAGATTCATTAATTCTTCTACAGAAGAAGAATTAATAGAAATTTTACCATCTACAGAAGACGTCTTATTTTCTTCACCTATACAAGAATCATTTTGAAGTTTATCGAAATTAGCACACTTTTCGTTTTTAACAATTTCTTCTTCTAGTGTCTTAGTAAAATTTTTAACTTCGTCCTTACTGTATACTATTATAACCATTTCATCTATTACTTTCTTACTAAGATTAATAACAGATACATCGGCATCCTTAGATAATCCTCCAGCTGCATTTATTGCATCTATCACTCTTTTTCCCTCTTCTAATTCATAAACCCCTTCTTTTTTTACTTTACCCTTTACATCTACTTTATATTTAATTTCCGAATCTTCCACTGCCTCCAGTATATTTTCTTCTTCAACTTTTAACAAAGGCACTTCTTTATCCTCAAATTCTGCATCTATTGCATCCGCTTTCGTTGTCATAACATTTAAAAAATATATCCCTATGCAGGCTGAAACTAAGACAATTATAAAGAAAATCCATCCAATTATCTTACTACGATGAATCTCCCAAAAATATTTTAATCTACTCATAAAAAAAATCTCCTTTCAAAAGAGATTATAATTTATTGAATTCCTTTTTCCTCAAATATTTTATTTTCTATTGCAACTCTTTGTACTATAGTCAATGCTGAAACCAAACAAAGTGTAAAGCTTCCACCATAACTCATAAAAGGAAGCGGAACACCTGTCATAGGAATAAGTCCAAATATTCCCATCAAGTTTACTATAATATGCATAAATATATAAAAAGCTACCCCATAACAAATAATAGCTCCTCTGTTGTTTGGAGAATGTCTACTAATTGTGACTATTCTAGCCAACACAAGCATATATAAAACAAGTATTCCAACACCAGCTAAAAGTCCCAATTCTTCTAGCACTATAGCAAATATAAAATCAGTATGTGCTTCTGGCAAATATAAATATTTTTGTGTACTATTTCCTAATCCCTTACCAAGTAATCCACCATTATTTACTGCGATATAAGCATTGCAAACTTGATTACCATCAGAATAAAATTTTTCTTCACTACAAGGATTAGTAAAATCAAATCTAGATAACTGTCTTTCTGAAATCAAATCTTTTCCACTACTTAGAAGCGCTATTCCTAATATTACTACAAGGCCAACTATTATTCCAACAGTTTTTAATTTAATCCCTTTATCAATGGGGGCTAGAAAGAAAATAAACATAACTATAGAACAATAGATTATCGCAGTACCTAAATCAGGTTGAAGCATAATCAAAATTGCAGCAATCATACATATAAAAATAGGGAAAAGACTAGTCATATAACTATCAAGTTTATTTCTCTTTACCTCATAAAAACTTGCCATCCAAATTATCATTATAACTTTTAAAAATTCACTAGGTTGAAATGAAAAGGGACCAATCATAATCCAAGACGTTGCGTGGTTGGTAGTCTTACCATAAATAAGTACAAAAGCCAAAAGACCAATTATTGCAATCATACCAGGCCACGACAAAACACTATAAGTCTTTGTATTTATTCTTATAATAAACAATGCACAAACAAACGAAATTGCTAAAAACAACGCTTGCTTGGCTACAAAACGATAAGGACTAGCAGAATATCTCATAAATGCAGCTACATTAGATGCAGAAAAAACCATTACAAGGCCTATCGCAAATAAAACTAATGTAAGTAGCAGTAACCATCTATCCATCTTTTTAAGCAAAGTACCACTCTCCTACTATTAATTAAATTATAGTTCACTAAAAGAGTTTTGTAAATAAATTTAATCAAAAAAGAGACAAGTGTCTCTTATGCATCGATATCTATAAAATCATCTATAGTCATCAACTTATCATCTATTTCCTTTAAGGATACTCTTTTTTCTGGTTTTTCTTCTTTAATTGAAACTTCTTCTACTAAATCTTTCTTCTTTGTTAAAGTAACATTCATAAAAGCGTCTATAACATTACCTTTAATTATAGTAGATCCAGTCGAATATCTATCCATAATAGGTAATTCTGATGCCTTAATGATCTTTATATCACTGGTTTTTATTCCTATAAAATCTCTCGAATTAGTAACTAATGTCTTAACTATTCTATAAGGGTTAGTTTTAACTTCTCTTAATATCAACAAACCTCTCTTTGCTCTAGAAGTTTTTTCCAAATCAGAGATCTTTATCCTTTTACCGGTTCCTTTATCAGTAATAACACTGATATATTCATCTTTAGTTCTATCGAAATTTGATACCCCCACTACATAATCATCTTTCAAATTGATTGACTTAACACCACTTGTTCTAAGTCCAACTATTGGAATTTCTGATATGTCGTACCAAAGTCCATAAGATTTATTAGTTCCTATGAAGATATCATTATATCTAGTAATAAATGCATCAATAACTTCGTCCTTGTCCTTTAATTTCATACAATTAATAGGTTTAGAATAACGAAGTGACTTAAATTCTTTTAAAGGAGTCCTTTTGATCATTCCATTTTTTGTTGCGATAGTTATATCAAGTTTTTCTTCAAAAGATGTAACCGGTACAACAGAAACTATCTTTTCATCACTATCTAATTTTATTACATTACTAATATGCTTTCCTAAATCTTTCCAAAGACAAACTGGAATTTCATGAACAGGAAGATATAAGAAGTTTCCCAAATTAGTAAATATTAAAAGTGTATCTAGAGTATTCAATTCAAATAGCCCTAATAAATAATCATTATCTTTTAAAGCAACCTCGTCACTAGAAGAAGAATAACTTCTAAGTGAAGTCCTCTTTATATAACCATCCTTAGTAAGCATAACTATTACGTCTTCTTTTGGAATCATAACTGTATTATCAACCTTAAGCTCTGTTATTTCATCTTTTATATCAGTCTTACGAGGAGTAGCATATTCTTTCTTTATCTTTCTTAGTTCCTCTTTCATAACATTTTTTAATACTTCTTCACTATTCAAAATTGCCTCTAAACCTTTAATCATTATATTTAATTTTTCTAACTCTTCTTTTAACAAGTTAACATCAGTATTAGTAAGTCTATATAATTGTAAAACAATAATCGCTTCAGCTTGTGCTTCAGTAAAGGCAAATACTTTAACTAGATTATTACGTGCATCAGCCTTGTTATTACTTGCCCTAATCACTTTTATAACTTCATCTAATATAGATAGACACTTTATTAATCCTTCTACAATATGAAGTCTTTCTTTAGCATGAGCCAAATGAAACTTCGTTCTACGTGTTATAAACTCTTTTTGATGTGCTATATAAGCATCAAGCATTTCAACAATTCCAAGTTGTTTTGGCCTACGATTTACTATTGCAATCATATTAAAATTATATGAAATTTGTAGATCGGTGTTTTTTAATAAATAATTTAGTACATTTTCTTTATTACAATCTTTTTTTAGATCAATAACTATTCTAAGACCATCTCTATCTGATTCATCACGAATTTCTATTATTCCATCGATTTTTTTATCAATTCTTATCTCATCGATTTTTCTAACTAACAATGCTTTATTTACTTCAAACGGAATTTCTGTAATAACAAGTGCAAGCTTACCTTTCCCTTCTTCAAAAAAGGTTCTAGCCTTTACAACCACTCTTCCTCTACCATTTGTATATGCACTTCTTATTCCGTCTATTCCTTCTACTATACCACCTGTAGGAAAATCTGGACCTTTTACTATATCCATTATAGTTTCTAATCTAGAATTAGGTGAATCAATTCTTTTTATTGTCGCATCAATTACTTCTCCTAGATTATGAGGTGGAATATTAGTAGCATATCCAGCAGATATACCAGTTGCACCGTTTACTAAAAGATTGGGAAATTTAGCAGGTAAAACAGTTGGCTCCAACTCGGTATCATCAAAATTTGGTGCCATATTAACTGTATCATAATCTAAATCTTTTAAAAGTTCATTACTTATCTTAGAAAGTCTGGCTTCGGTATAACGCATAGCCGCAGGACTATCACCGTCCATAGAACCATTATTACCATGCATATCAATGTAAGTTGTATTTTGTTTCCACCACTGACTCATTCTAACCATTGCTTCATAAATAGAAGAATCTCCATGCGGATGATAATTACCCATTACAGCGCCTACAGTTTTTGCACTTTTCCTATAAGGCTTGTCATAAGTGTTTTTCTCTTTATACATTCCAAATAATATTCTTCTTTGAACAGGTTTCAATCCATCTCTTACATCAGGAATTGCACGATCTTGAATAATATACTTAGAATAACTTCCAAATCTATCACTCATGATTTCTTCTAAAGAATATTCATAAATTTTATCCATTATATCTTTCATTAAATCATCTACTTTCTAATGCCTTCGTCTTCTAGCAAATAGTTATATGTATTAATATATGTTTCATCTAGTCGTTTTTCTTTATTAGCAATTTCATTTAATATATTTCTAATACAACTACTATTTAAATAACTATTATATTTATCGGTATCAAGTCCTCTATCATTTGGATATTTATAACTATACAAAGCATATGAAGATTCAATATCATTAGGAGCAACTTTACCTAAAAGATATGTATATGCAAAGGTAGCCTTTTCCTGATCAGTATCAAGAAACATTTTCTCCAAATCTTTAAGTTCGATTTTCTCAGTCTCTAACATATAGTTAAAAACCATCCCGAATTGTAAAAATTCTTCTAATCTTTCACTAAGGTTTTTTTTAGTTTCTTTATCTGTTAATAATGCCATAATATACTACCTCTCTTTTTAAATTTTGTAATTATCTTCCAAACTAAATTCTACATTTTCTTCAATCCAAAGTTTTCTGGGTTCAACATTATCTCCCATAAGTACACTGACTCTTTTTTCTACTAAAGAAGCATCTTCCATTCTAACTCTTATCAAGCTCCTAGTTCCTGGATTCATAGTTGTTTCTGCAAGCTGATCAGCATTCATTTCACCTAATCCTTTATAACGTTGAACTTCGCATTTTTTTCCTTTAATCTTTTCTTGCATTTCTTCCATGCTATAGGCATATTCTATATTTTTACCACTAGAAATCTTAAATAGTGGTGGCATGGCAATATATAATTTCCCTGCCTCAATTAATGGTTTCATATAGCGATAGAAAAACGTTAAAAGTAAACATTGAATATGAGCTCCATCTACATCTGCATCACTCATTATGATAACTTTGTCATATTCGCAATCATCAATTTCAAAATTATTACCATATCCAGCTCCGATAGTATAAATAATTGTATTTATCTCTTCGTTTTTAAGCATATCTTCTATCTTTGTTTTTTCTGCATTTATTACTTTACCACGCAACGGAAGAATTGCTTGAAATTTTCTATCTCTTCCTTGTTTTGCTGAGCCACCCGCAGAATCACCCTCAACCAAGAAAAGTTCATTTTTATTTTTATTTCTAGTTTGAGCAGGAGTAAGTTTCCCAGATAATGCTCTTTCTTTTGGATTTTTAGTTTTTCCTTTTCGTGCTTCTTCTCTAGCTCGTCTTGCAGCCTCACGTGCAGTTTTGCTCTTTAGGGATTTTTCTATAATATCTGTTGCGACTTTTTTATTTTCTTCTAGGAAAAATTGTAGCTTTTCTGTAACTATAGCTTCAACTATAGTTCTGGCTTGAGGAGTACCAAGTTTTCCCTTAGTTTGACCTTCAAATTGCAAAAGAGCTTCTGGAATTTTCAAAGATATTACAGCTGTCAATCCTTCTCTTACGTCACTTCCTTCAAAAGCTTTGTCGCGTCCTTTTATATATCCATTATTCTTAGCATAATCGTTAAATGCTCTTGTAAGTGCTGTTTTAAACCCAACCTCGTGACTACCACCATCTACAGTCTTAACATTATTTACAAAAGAAATTATATTTTCTGAATAAGTATCTGTATATTGCATTGCGATATCTACTTCTATTTTATTTTTTTCTCCTTGAAAAGAGATAACTTTATGTAAAACATTCTTATCATCATTTAAATACTCTACAAATTGTTCCAATCCTTTTTCATAGAAGAATTTATTACTTCTATTTTGTTCCTCATCTACAACTTCAATTGTTAATCCTTTCAAAAGAAAAGCAGATTCCTGCATCCTCTCACAGATAGTAGAATAGGAAAAATTACATGTTGAAAAAATTTCAGGATCTGGCAAAAATCTTACTGTAGTACCATTTTTATTAGTAGTACCAATCTTTTTTAAAGGTATCGCAACCTTACCACCGTTTTCAAATCTAATATAGTATTCCTCTTTGTTTTTCTTTATAGTAACTTCCATCCATTTTGACAATGCATTAACAACACTAGCACCTACTCCATGAAGACCACCAGAAACTTTATATCCAGCTTCTTCAAATTTACCACCAGCATGCAAAACAGTGTAGATTACTTCAGGTGTTGACTTACCACTTTCATGCATACCAGTAGGAACACCACGCCCTTGATCTTCAACACTTACACTACCATCTTTATGTAAAACTATCTTTATGTAATTTCCAAATCCATTTATAGCTTCATCGATAGCATTATCTACAATTTCCCAAACCAAATGATGTAACCCTCTCTTATCAGTAGAGCCAATATACATTCCTGGTCTTTTCCTTACTGCCTCTAAACCCTCTAATATTTTAATTGAACTCTCATCATACTTTAATGCCATCTATATTCACTCTCCTAGTTCATTATAACAGAAAAAAAAAATAAAAAAAAGAATTAGACAGAAAACTTTACATTTTTATAATCAAAATACAATTCAGATAGAAATCTATATTAATTCTTTCTTATTATAGTGAATTATTGTCAATATCAAAAATAAAATCGATATGAAGAAACTTATAATCACCATCAATGGATTTATAGAAATATCTACTATAACATTTCTAATATCAGCAAGTGTAAATACCGAAAAATATTTTAAAAATTCCACACTACTAGACATAGTAGATAATGTTTGAAAAACATAACTAATAAATACTATTCCTAAGCTAATACCAAGCATTTTCTTTGTTTTATGAGTAAATGTAGATATAAACATACAAATAAAATAAATAGTAATCGAAGAAAATATAGGTGTTATACTAAGTAAAATATACTGTAATTTATCAAAATTACCACTTATGGATAAACCAATATAATTAAATATTCCAAGTCCTATAGTCATTAAAAAAATATATACTAATCCTGATGATACTTTATTAGATATAATTTTATTTCTAGTAATTGGTAAACTATTTAAATATTCAATTGTCTTGTCACTTTCTTCTTTTAGTAAAATATTAGAACCAAGAATTGCAGAATAACAACCGGTAATTAATAAAACAAAAACAAATCCTTCGCTCTTTAACCAACCATAAGCACTATCGATTGCTGTTATATCCATATTAAAAGCTGTTAACAATTCTTTAGGAAACATTTCCATCATTTCATCTATCATATGCATATTTTCACTATTTATTATAGATGGATAAATTAGAAATACTACTAAAAACAATCCAATCAATATTGATAACCAAACAATAAAGTTTTTTAAATTAACTTTCATCTCTCTCTTAAACATAAGTTCCCTCCTACTTGTAATAATGTAGAAATATATCCTCTAATGTTGCTTCTTCAATCAACACCTTATCTATTTTATATTTTGCTAAAGATTTTATTAACTTATCTGAAGATAAATTATTTTTAAAACGAATTGTATTATTTCTTTTTAAAGCAACATCTAAATTTAAATCCTTAATTATTTTATCTATTTCTTCTGACTCAATCATGACAAAATTTAGATTCTTCTTTTGCATTTCTTCTACTTTTTCAACTTTTAACAATTCTCCTTCTTTAATAATTCCTACTCGATCACAAATTTTAGAAATTTCACTTAGAATATGTGTAGAATAAAAAATTGTAGTTCCCTTGTCTTTTTCTTCTCGTAGTAATTCATAGAAAACTTGCTGCATAATTGGATCTAGTCCACTTGTTGGTTCATCTAATATCAACAACTTGGGTTCGTGTGCAAAAGCCAAAACAATTCCTAATTTTTTTAGATTGCCTAAAGATAAATCTTCTATTTTTTTTGATTCATCAAGTTTTAATCTTTTCACTAATTCTCTTCTTCTTTTATGAATACTTTTCTTATAGAAAGATTCATGATAATTTAATATTTGTTTTACAGTTAAATCTTCATATAGATGAATTTCACTTGGTAGATATCCAATCAATTCTTTTAAGGAAACTTCATCTTTATCTAATTCTTTCCCATTTAATAAAACAGTTCCTTCTGTTTTATTTATTAGATTCATAATACAACGAATAGTTGTAGATTTTCCAGCTCCATTTGGTCCAATAAATCCAAATATTTCTCCATCATTTAAAGTTAACGATAAATCTTTTACTCCTAAAATTTTACCATAATATTTTGTTAAATTTTTAATCTCAAGAATATTTTTTTCCATACTTACTCCTTTTAATAAAAATTACTTATTTCCTCTTGATTATTTAAAGCTTTCTATATTTTTTGATACCCCATATATTTAAGATACAATTTGTAACAATCAATAAAATTATAAATAATATAGATGTTAGTATTAATACCAAATTTTGACTAAATTGAAGTAAATTGATAATAACTATATAAATTATTAAAAATATTAGTGGAAACATAATTCCCATCATAGAAGAAGTAGACTGTTTTACAATCACCGTATCGTTTGGTGCATCAAATTTAGGAAATAACAAGTTACAAATAAGTCCAAAATTAGCTATTACTATACTAAATATTACGGAAATAAATGCTAAGAATAACATTTCATTTATCTTAATATATCCACTTATCGTAAACAATATTAAGCTTAAAAGTATAGCTGGTATCAATAAAATAAGATTTACGCTTTTTTTAGCTCTAAATATTTCCTTTGTTCTTACTGGTAACATTCTTAAAATCCAAAAGTTATTTCTTTCTATTGATATAGAACTATTAGTAGTAGTAGAAAGACTTATTACAAATAAAATAAGATAAAATACTAACATGAAAGAGTTTAATGTCAAACCATTTCCTATAAGAGAAAGAATCTCGTTAGAATTATAGAAAAAACTTGCGATGCTTATAATTATTAAAAAAATCACCCCGAATGCTGTATTAAATACATATATCGCAGAAGAAAAATATCTTTTTATTTCTTTTTTTATAAGTGCCATCATTGTTGAATTATTATCTATATTTTTCATTTTAAAATGCGAAGAAGTTTTTTCAATCTTTAATTTTACAATTAACTTATAATATAATTTATCTAATAATATTATAAATAAATATATAATGAAAACATTAAATAATACATATAAAACAATATATAATAGATTATGCTTAGTAATACTTAAATTGATTAGATATATTGGAAAGAAAACATATTTTAATATTGTACTTAATAAATCTGGATTATTGACAAAAAGTTCTAATATTGCATTTGCGTTATAAACCACAAGCATGTAAATACCTATAAAAATAACATAAGATAAAAGTTCAATCATATTTTTTCTATTTGATTTTGATGTAACAAAAGCAATCAAATATCCAAATAAACTGGCTACAATTGTAGGTATGACACCAGAAAATAAAGTTAATAAGATAATAACGATTAATATTTGAGCAGATATTTCTGAATTTGTTAAATACACATGAATACCAGGAATAATCATAAACAAACCAAGAACAAAATTATAGATTAAAATACTAGATAATCTACTTAAGAGGATTGTTTCCTTTTTTATTGGTAAGCTAAATAATAAATCGTTATCTTTGTTTTCAAACAGAGCATTTTTAGTACTAAATATGGTAAAGAAAAGAGAAAATATACTTGTTAGTGAAAATATTATAGTTAAATAATAATTGCTTAAATTAATATCAGAAAGCTTTTCATAAATATTTCCAAAATAGTTACTTAAAACCGCAAAAATAGATACAAACACATAAGCCACCAATCCTATGATTAATAGTAACTTCTTTTTTGTCATACTTCTTAATTTATAAGTATTTGTCAAACTATTTTTTAAAAGAATTCCTAATTTATTTTTCATTTGTAATCTCCAAGAAAACGCTTTCTAAATCTTCACTGTTTGTTATATCTTTGGTAGTTCCCACCTTTATTAATTTACCATTTTTAATTATTCCAACTCTATCACACAATTTTTCTACAACTTCTAAGACATGAGAAGAGAAAAATATAGTAGTACCATTTTCGCATAGTTCTTTCATAATATCCTTTAAATCTTTACTAGATTTTGGATCAAGTCCTACAAACGGTTCATCAAGTATTAACACTTTTGGATTATGAATCAAAGCTGAAATGATAGCTAATTTTTGTTTCATACCATGCGAATATGTTGATATTAAATCCCCTAGGTTGTTATAAATATCAAAGATAGTTGCATATTTTTTAATTAGTTCTTCTCTTTCTTTTAAACCAACTTCATAAATATCTCCAATAAAATTTAGATAATCTATTCCCTTTAAGTTTTCATATATATCTGGATTATCAGGTATATAAGCTATTTGCTTTTTATATTCTATTTCGTTTTCTTTAATACTAATGCCATTAATTATTATATCCCCACAATCAAATTCATGGATTCCAACAATTGCCTTGATTAGTGTTGTCTTTCCAGCTCCATTGTGACCAATAAATCCAAATATTTCGCCGCTATCTATTTGCAAAGAAATATCTTTTATGGCTATTTTTTCGCCATATTTTTTAGTAATATTCTTTATTTCTAACATAATCTCACCTCTATTTATTATCACTAATCATATTTTTATTCTTTCAAGTTGTAAATTATATATTTCATAATAATTATACTTCATAAAACTAAAAAACAGCAATATTTTTTTAATATTGCTATCCTGATATATATATTTATTTCTTTCTAACCGGTATCTGTATTTCAGTTAACCAATCACTTACATTTTCTTTATTCCAAATACCATCAATATAACATTCTCTTGGACTTTCTATAATTTCATATCCATTCTCTTCTATATATTTTATCAAAAATCCATATGTCTCCCCAAGATTATTATATTCTCCCTTATGATAAGTACATACTGCCATAACAGGTTTTAATTTCATAAATTTGATTGTTTTATTTGGAGTACCCCAGTTATTTACAGCCTGACAATATCTTATTCTTATATCTTTTTCTTTATATTCACCATCTAAATAATTAATATAACAATAATCAGGTTCAACACATTTAATATTCGGATTAGTTGCTAAACATTCATCAGCACTAGATAAAATAAAATCCGAAATTTCACTATAATCTTTTATAATCCCTTCCTTATAATAAACCACATATTCTGGCAACTGTTTTGTAATCACTTCATATTTCATATTACTCTCCTCCAATAAATAATTAATTTTTGAGAGTTGATACTTATACTCTTTTAGTTCCTCTTCTACAACAGTTTTCCTTTTATTTAATGCCTCAATCAAATTTTTTTCATCTAATACTTGTTTTATTTCTTTAATAGATAATCCAACTTGTCTTAAAGACATTATTTTTGCTAAATCCAGTAACTGAAATGTTTCATAATACCTATAACCGTTACTATCAACAAAATAAGGCAATAACAATTTCTCTTTCTCATAAAATCTTAAAGTCTTAATTGTAGTTTTAGCAAGTATAGAAAATTCACCAATTTTGTACATAAATTCAACTCCTAAAGAAACAATACCCTATCCTCTTAGGGGAGAGTCAATATGTTTTTTATTTTTTATTTTTATAAATTCTATTGTTTGAATATTTGAGGAATCAAACATATTAATAATTTTGATTCACAAATTTCATGTTTTAATATAAGAATACAATATAAATACTATTTTCGTTTTCTAGAGTTAAAATGCTTTGTTGCAAATTATATATAATTTTTCATTATCTTTAGATTTGCTCATTTTTTTACAATTTCTTTCTAGTGATTCGCTATCTATATTATCAATCAAAAATTCATTATTAAATACGTCATCATCTAGCCAAAGACTTTTACATACTTTCCTACCATTTTTATTATCAAAAAATCCAAATTCTTGGTTGTATATTTTAATTGGTATCTCCATTGAATCCACATTATTTAGAAATCCATATGTCAATAAGTTAAACAAGAAAACATCAATATCACTATTGACTCCATATTTTTTTATATATTGATAAGCATCCTTAGAATAGTTATATTCACATGGATTAAGCGACTTATAAGAAGCATTATCATAATCTATAAAATGTGGTTCTTCATCTATAATGATATTCCCAGAATGTATGTCAGCATGTATCAA
>JAEDKN010000024.1 GCA_016295795.1 Bacilli bacterium | reverse complement strand
AAAATATTAGCTAGGTCTGCCCTAGTTGTAGAAATTAATTTAGGATCTCTATAAAAAGCAAAATCTCGTTTATTAACCTCAACAGCTAAAGTATTTATTCCTTGATTGTCGCTAAGTTCTTTATACAATAAATAAGTTAATGTAGTTGCCCCAGCTCCTTCTGTAACATTCTTTATACCAAGTATTAACTTTTTTCCTGCCAAAATATTAGTTGAAATAGGACTTTCCTCTATTTGATGAAGATGTGCTACATCTTTATAACTATTAGGATGTTTTAATAAATACTCCAAGCCCTCCAGATTAGTAGTAAAATTATAATATCCCATAGATATTAATCTAGATAAAAATATATTAGTTGCAACCTCAGTCTGCGAAGGTATAAGAAGTATTATTTTATCAACAGGAAGTGCAATAGATAATTTTCTATATGTATTTATATCAGTATAATCTTCCAATGCTGTCACATCTATAATCATACGTGAGAAAAAGTAGTTTGAAAAAGTATTTATTATTTCATCAACCTTAAATTCCCCTTTGATTGATTTCATAACTTCTATATTCAAACCGTCAATTATATTATCTTGTTGATTATATATTATAACGTTCATAAATCAATTCTCCCTTTTACCTTAATTATTACTTTTTTATATTATCAAATATACCATTTGGAGTTACAACAATATTTTCATCATATTTATCACTGGAAGAAAGTCCTAATAATGGTATAGTTATTCCTCCAAAGAATATTGATAAGATAAACCATGTATCGGATTTATTAAACTTTTTACTAAGATTATAACAGATACAAATATTAGCTAAAATAGCTGCGATGCTTGCTAAAAATGAAATAAAATCACCCATGTCGAAAGTAGATGCAATTGTTGGTGCTAAAAATATTAAAAACCAATACCACTTAAGTCCAGATATTTCTACCAAAACCCAATCAGAATAAAACGGAATAATTGCTTCCCATCCTTCTTTACCACACTTTTTATACAACTTCCATTTACCTACTATGGAAAATATTAAATATGCTAAAACAGTTAATAATAATACAACTAGAACCAAAATCATAGTTCCTGCAAAAAGTCCAAAAAAGTTTTCAAAATCAATACCAATAAATGTTCTCATTAAATCATCCCCTATTAAAATATTGTCTGTACTAACTATAAGTATAATAGCATTATCCAATAAGATTTTCAAGTTTTTTGTTTTGATCACGTTACATCAAAAAAGCAAAAAATTATATTCTCTTTAAATATTATGTCAATATTTTGTTTATCTTACCCTAAAATTTTGTTATCAAGATAAAATTTGTATAATTTTAATAATTATGATAATATACTTAAGAGGTGGAATCATGAAAAAATTAAAAAATATTTTATTAGTAATTTTTGGAATTTTATTACTTAGTGGATGTGGTAATACCAGAGCAGAAGAAATAAGTTATAGTGATTTAGAAAAAATGCTGGAAGAAAAACAAACATTTATTTTAGAAATAGTACAAGATGGATGTCATAACTGTGAATCATTCTCACCTAAATTTGAAAAAATATTAAAACAATATAAGCTTACTGCAAAACAAATAAACTTAAGTAATATTAGTGAAGATGAAAATACAAAGCTACAAAATCTATTCAATGTAAGTGGAACTCCAACAGTAATATTTATAGAAGATGGAAAAGAGCCTTCTATAACAAGACGTATTGTAGGAAATAGAGATAAAGATTTTATAAAATCGAAATTAAAAATCGCAGGATATATCAAATAAGAATACTTATTATAAGTATCCTTTTTATTTTTCTACAAATAATGTTTTTATGTTTTTCTTAGGAATAAGAAGTCTAATATTTTTTAGAACCTTTATTTCAAATTCTTTGCTATCATCATCTAGTTTTTCACCATCAATACACCAATTTGCTTTTTGTGGCCCATTGAATTTTATCTTCATATTACTTACTTTGTGAAAATAAAATCCAGGTACCTTAGTAATATCACTAGTAGTTAAATAATATAAACTCTTTATGATATCTTTCTTCCTTGTTATATTACAAAGTAAAACTTCAAATTTATCATCATCTAATTTAACATCCTTAATAAAATCTTTTATTCCTGCGATTCTAGTGGCGTTTGAAATGCTAACAAAAGAGTAAAGTCCCTTATACTCTTCCCCATCAACTTCATAAGTTATATCATAGAGTTTTGTAGATTGATTAAACTCTTTTACTCCTTCCATAAGATACGCCATATGTCCATACTTTTTCTTTAGATTCCTACTTGTCTCATATGGAATGTTCATAAATTTACCAAATCCTGCTACATAGACAAATGGTCTATCATTTATAGTACAAATATCAATATTTCTTTCTTCTCCATCAAGAAGCATTTTTAAATTACTTATAATATCTTTGCCATATCCAAACATAACTCCTATATCATTAGTTGTTCCAACGGGAATATGTGCAAGCAAAAGTCTTTTTTCTCTTTTCAAATTACCGGTCATAGCTTCATTAAAAGTCCCATCTCCACCTACAGATATAACTAACTCTGGCGAATCTAACTCTTGAACGATTTTTGTAATATGTCCTCTATATCTAGAGAAAATAATCTCAGGAACATATTCATGTTCTAGTAAAATATCAACAAAAGCTGCCAAAAAATCTTTTTTTATCTTTTTTCCACTATTTGGATTATAAATAATTACACATTTTTTCATAACAAACACATCTTTCTATAAATATATTATTATAATAGCACAAAGATAATTTTTTTAAAATCAAATTTTTCTTGACATATTCATTATTAATAAAAAAAAGAACTCTTACAAGTTCCTTTAATTTCAAATGGTGTCCTGCGAGAGATTCGAACCCCCGACCGACGCCTTAGAAGGGCGTTGCTCTATCCAGCTGAGCTAGCAGGACATAACCAAGATACATTCTAAATTATACACCATTTAAAAATATTATTCAATATCTTTTTTGATTTTTATTTTGATATTTCACTAATTGTTTTATTTTCAACATTGAACACAACTTTATTAACATCATAACTATCAAATACAGAATTACTTATAGTGTAAATAACTTCCTCTAGAATGTTACCATCACTTATAAAAATACTATTATTAAAATTAAGTAACATAATATCATCATTTATTTCATAATTTATAAGTTCAGTATTATTATTCAAAAGACTAATCAAATTAGGTTCATATATATAACTACTAGAAAGACTTTCAATAATAATCTTAATCTTTTCCTCATCATCATTTATATAACTTGTAACAGGAACGAAGTACTTATTATTATCTATTTCATCTATATAGTAAACAACAACCTTTTGAATATCCTTAAAACTTTTTATATCATATTTCTTGTTTATACCAAAATCCCTAGTTATAATCTCAGGAACAAAAGAAAAATATTTATTTATATTCTCTTCTTCAACATATATGCTTATTTTCTTAATTTCACCTATTTCAAAAATAGAATAAGCAATTGATTCAATTAATTTTTCTTGATATTTTTCATCTATATTTAATATGTCTTTAGAAAAACTAACAGATAAATAGCCATCATCTATCTCAGTATTGAGTATTTTTGTTTTATTAGGAATTACTCTTCTAAGTTCTTTCGCAGTAGCATCATTATTCAGTAGATTATTTAAAATATCTATTACTTTCTCATTTAATGAGTCACTATCATTCATCAAAACGTTTACTTTAACCAATAAATCGTTATCATTTAATAGATATATGTAACCAACTTTTTTATCTATATATTCTATCTTTTTATCAATATTTAAAGTATTAATTGAAGATTTATTATTAGTTGGCATTAAATATATCATTAAAAGGATAACGATAGTTATTGAAGTAATAAGTATCTTCCTTAAGGCTTTTTGTTTAAGCATATTATCACCTATAAAATAATATGAAAATACTTAATATTTATTCATTACAACGAAAGTTCATTTAATCTCAGAAGTTCTATAACAGCCCCTGCTCTTCCCTTTACCCCTAACTTTTGCATAGTATTAGATATGTGATTTCTTACGGTCTTTTCACTGATATTTAGTTTCTCTGCAATTTCTTTTGTACTATAATTTTGAATTAAAAGTTCAAATACTTCTCTTTCGCGAAGTGTTAATATTCCTTTAATAAATTCAACCCTCTCTCCTTTATATATTTTTTCTCATAGTATTCTATGTTTACCAAGTTTTTAGTTGAGGGTATTTAACCAAAAAAATAGCTAATAAGCTATTTAAATTGTACAGTAATATACATTTTTTCTTTAAATTCTTCTTGAACACTTCTCATTATATTATTCGCTAGTGTAGTATCATGCTTATCATTATCTATTACAACAGTGATTTCTTTATCTTCTATCTTAACAAAAACAGGCATTTTATATTTTTCTTTAAGCTTAGTTTCCAAAGAAGTTTCTTGACCAGTTATTGTATTAAGTTGTTGAAGTTCATCATAAGCAGAGTTTTTTTCCTCAGTAGTTGCAGAACTATTAGTAAGAAGAGATTCAAGATCGGATTTTATTGCTTCTCTTTCTTCATTCAAACTTACTCTCAGCGCTACTAATACTTCACTTTCTTCTATTGAAACCACCGCTTCTTTATTGCTTGTATCATCATCTTCGTTAGCTGTTTTTTCCTCATCTTTATCTACAACTGCACTATTATTAGTTAACAAAAGCTCATTTGGCATAGTTATATAGTATACACTTAGAACTAGTATTAGACTAAATAATGTTAGAAACCATAAATTTTGTTTATTTATCATAAAAGTTCTCTCCTTTACAATAAATATTATTAATATAACAAAAAAAATATTACTTAATTAAGCAATATTTATTTTATAACTTCACTTACTGCTTGTATAACTGCAAGCTTACCATATTGATAAGTAAGCGCCCCTTGTTGATATGCAATATAAGGACTTCTAAGTGGCCCATCACAAGAAAGCTCAATAGATGATCCTTGGGTAAATGAACCTGAAGCCATAATTATTTTATCACTATATCCAGGCATATCACTAGGAATTGGTAAAACATGTGAATCAATTGCTGAATAAGATTGAATGGCTTGACAATATTTAATTAGTTTATTCTCATCATTAAATACTATGTTTTGAACTATATCTGCTCTCTTTTGATTATATTTTGGTTCAACTTCGTATCCTAACTCTTCTAGAATAGCACTAGTAAAAATAGCAGTTTTTAAACTGGAGGCTACAACTGAAGGAGCAAAGAAAATTCCTTTTAAAAATTCTTTATTAGCTCCTAGACTTGGCCCTACTTCCTTTCCTTGACCAGGTACCGTCAATCTTTCTGCGATAAGTTCTATTAAATGTTTTTTTCCAGCTACATAAGCACCATTAGAAGCAATGCCAGCACCTAAATTTTTTATTAATGAACCTATCATAACATCTGCGCCAACTTCTACAGGTGTTTTCTCTTCTACAAATTCACAATAACAATTATCTACCATAATGATTACTTCATTATCGAATTCTCTTACAAATTTAATTAACTGTTCTAATTTTAATATGTCAATACTTTTTCTTGTAGAATAACCTTTTGAACGCTGAATATATAAAACTTTAACTTTATTATTAAGCAAATACTCTTTTATTTTTTCATAATCAAAATCATCTTCTACTAAATCTATTTGTTCATATCTTATTCCAAAACTTTTAAGCGAACTTGGATTTTCTTCTATTCCAATTACTTCATCAAGTGTATCATAAGGTTTTCCACCAACAGATAGCATTATATCATTGGGTCTTAACACTCCAAATAAAGCAACTGTAAGCGCATGTGTACCAGAAATAAATTGATTTCTAACAAGGCTATCTTCAGCCCCTAATACATCGGCATATACTCTCTCAACTGCATCACGACCTGCGTCATTATAACCATAACCAGTAGTAGCATTAAAATGTGACTCTGTTATCATATTCTTTTTAAAAGCCTTTAGAACTCTTAAACTATTTTTTTCACAAAGATCGTCAATATAATCTAATTCACTCTTTATCTTTTCATTAACCTTGTTTACTAAATTTGTCATTGACTCATTCATTAATATCCACCATCCACTCTAATAACAGTTCCATTTATGTAACTTGCCTCTTTACTAGATAAAAAATATATAACATCAGCAATTTCTTCTACATTAGCAAATCTACCAAGTAATATTTTTTCACTTTCAGAAGCTATAAACTTATTATCTAAACTTTTATCTAATTGCTCTATTTTTTCTGTCTTTACCCAGCCGGGTGCAACGCAATTAACGTTTATGTATGGAGCAAACTCTTTGGCCAAATTATAAGTCATATTTATAATAGCGCTTTTGCTTGCGTCATACTCCAATGTTGAAGGATCATACTTATCTATTCCATTATTCGAAGAAATATTAATTATACGACCTTTTCCTACTTTTTTCATTTCATTTCCAACATATTTACTAACCAAAAATGTTCCAACAACATTAGTATTTAGAACTTTTATAAAAGATTCTCTATCTTTTTCGTTAAAATCAGAACAAATCTCTATCGCAGCATTATTTACTAATACATCAATATGTCCATATTGTTCTATAATTTTGCTCACCATATTTTTTACGTCTTCTTCGTTGGAAATATCACATCTCAAAACAGAAGCACTAACACCATATTTTTTTTCTGTTTCTTCTTTTAATGCATAAGCATTTTTCTCATCTTTATTATAGTTTATTATAACATTATACCCTTCTCTAGCAAATCTAATAATTGTTCCTCTACCAATTCCATTACTAGAGCCAGTAACTAATACTACTTTTGACAAAATATCACCTCCAAAGTTATAAGAATTTTAATCATATATGATTATAATACATTTGATAAGAAAAATAAACAAAATAAAAAAACACGCAAAATATAGTTGGTGTCAAGTTCAATAACAATTCTAACTAATTAATTATATTTTAAAACCCGAACATTAAAAGTTCGAGTTTAACATCCATCTGGTGCCTGCGGTCGGACTTGAACCGACACGGTATTGCTACCATTGGATTTTGAGTCCAACGCGTCTACCATTCCACCACGCAGGCATGAGAATATTATAACATAATATTTTCATTTTTGTACATTATTTTTAAAAATATTTCCTTATATATTTCTATTATGTTCAATTACATCCCATCCAACATCTTTTTTGAATAAAGCAATAAGCGCACATCTTACATAACCAATCAAATATATCGGATTAAAAAACAATGCCTTTATTCTCATTTCCTTAGTTAGATTTAACTTATCTTTTTCTAAATCTAATAACATTTTAGTAAATAAAAACAAAATAATATATACTAACAATAACAAGCTAATCATACTAACAATATTAAAGATTAAATCACCACTTTTTAAAATGTTAATAATATCACTTAAAAAATATAAAACTGCACCAATTATCATAAAAATATAATGCTTTACTCCAACGATTTCTGTAATTTTTGATCCAAAATTTTTGTCATTATAAACTAGTGATGCTTTTATCTTTCCAATATATTTTCTACGCGCTTCAAAATATCCTCTTATCCATCTGGTCCTTTGCACAATTGTCTTACTATAACTAGTAGGCTGTTCATCATAAAATATTGCTTTTGTATTATAAGAAGTTGTAAGATTATTTAAAACAGCATATAAAGTAAGTTCATAATCTTCTGTTAAAGATAAAAACGGATACCCACCTAAACTTTCAATTATATCCCCTCTAATAAAGAAACCTGTTCCAGAAATAGTTAGTGTTCTTGTATCTTTTATTTTTTTATTATTACTAAATTCATTAATCATAGAAAAAGTAAGAGATGAGCATGCAGCCACTACAGAATCATTACCATTTTTACAATTACGATATCCCAATCCTATATCGTAACCTTTATTGATAAGTTTTTCCATCTCTTTTAGAAAATTTCTATCTAATACATTATCAGCATCCATAACAAAATAAGCATCATAATGAATATTTTTGTTAATTATTTCTTTTATAGCATCATCCAAAGCATATCCTTTTCTTTTTTTACTAAGATCATGTCTATAAACTATATTCATTTTATGTTTTTTTACTATTTCAACAGTTGGATCTTCCGTGCTTTCAACAATAACATAAACATTTTTAGATGGAACTTCCCTAGTTTGATTATCAATACTATTTAATAAGCCCTCTATTACTTTTGATTCGTACCTAGCAGGTATTAGAAAAGCATAATTACCATTATTGATTTTATCAGATGGTATATTGTTATTTTTCTTGCAAAATATGCATTCGATAATCAATATTATTAATCCTACTAAGATTAAACCTATCCCTATTATTCTTATTATCATATTATCTAAACCTCATATTCGGAAAAGCTCTATAAAGCCTTTCATCAGTATAATATTTATCATATATTTTTCCCATCGGTGTATATGGAGGAATATTTTCTCGTCTAAGAGTTTGTCTAATAATTGCAGTCCAAGATACAAACATATTTAAACACATAAATACAACTAAAACCTTAAAACATTTATTTCCTATATCAACAGGAATCTTTTCTATTTGATTAGAAATAAATGGATAAACAAATTTTACAAGCAATAATCCAAGGAGTCCCCATACAGCCATATATGGAATTGTTGTTCTCCCATTTATATTTAAAAACATATTTGAATAATCCCAGGAAGTTGTATGAGTTACAGTTTCTTGAAGAAAACTAATCATGTATTCAAAACCTCCTCCGATTAATGCACTAAGAGAAAAAGTTTCTAAATCGCTTCTCTTCTTTCTTAGTAGAAAGTAACACATAAGTACAGCTCCTGCACCATATATAGGAGAAAATGGGCCATATATTACTCCTCTTCTAGTTTCCCAAAAAATAGTACCGTCAGAAATCAGATGACGAAAAAAATTAAGTATCTGTTCGTAATAGCATCCAAAAATACTTCCTAACACATATATTATAAATAACTTTTTACCACACAATCCCTGTGCAAAAACATGTTCCTTGCTCTTATTACTATCCATACAACTCACCAATAATACTTATAATTATTCTATGTTAGAATAACTTAAATAATTTATAAATGCAATAGATAACAATTATTATTCAATGCTATCTTCTACATATTTTGATTTATATAAATCAACATCTTCAACAATTTTATCTATATTCATTTCAAATTTAGGCAATTCTTCTTTTGAAGACAGTCCAAAATAATCTAAAAATTCACTTGTAGTTTTATAAAGAATAGGTCTACCTGGCATATCGCTTCTTCCCACTTCTTTTACCAGTCCTTTCGCAACCAGTTTCCTAATCATATCCCTACTACTAACACCTCTTATTTCATCAACCATAAGTCTCGTAATAGGTTCATTATATACTATAATTGCCAATGTTTCCAACGCGGCTTGAGATAATGTATTGGTTTCCGGATTTTCTATTAATTTTTGATAATAATCTTTGTGTTCCTTTTTTGTAGTAAGTTTAAAGGTATTACCTAAATAGTTTATCCTTATTCCTCTATCGTTGCTTTCATATTTTTCTTTTAGTGAAATAATAAGTTTTTTTGCTTCTTCATCATTAAGATTTAAAACATCCTTAATCTGATTTATAGTTAATCCATCTTCACCCACGACAAATAACATTCCTTCTAATACAGCTTCAAGATTCATTATGCCACCTCACATATAATATCATCAAAATTATTTTCTTGAATAACATTAATTTCATGTTTTCTTACCATTTCTAAAACAGCTAAAAATGTTACAACAATATATTCTCTATTTAAAACGTCAAACAATTCGAAAAAATTAACCTTTTTTTTCTTACGTAAAACATCTTTAATTTGTACTCTTCTTTCTTCGATGGAAATCTCTTTTTTTGTAACTTTGGTTTCTAATACTATAGAATCTTTTTGTCTTTCTAAAAATTTTTGAAAAGCATCTATCAAATCATTTAAAGTTACATCAGTTTGTTCCATATTGGATTCTGTTTTATACTCACTCATATCTTCTGGCAACTTTGTAAATATCTCTTTTCTCATACCCTCTAAATCTTTAAATTCTTTAGTAATCTCTTTATATTTTTGATATTCAGCCAAACGATTAACTAGATTTTCTTTTAGATCTTCCTCTTCAGGATCATCTTCTTCACGTTTTGGCAAAAGTTCTCTAGATTTTATTTCTAACAATTCACTAGCCATAACCAAATAACTACTAGCTACTGTAAGATTTATTTCTTGCATTTCATTTATATAATCTAAATAACTTTTAGTAATTAATTCAACACTAAAATCAAATATGCTCATCTTTGCTTCTTTAATCAAATGTAACAACAGATCCATTGGTCCTTCAAAGTCATTTATTTTTAATGTATATTCCATATAATCACATCCATTATTGCTTTAACAATTATATCACGAATACAATTTGTTGTCTATTTTTGAAATTAATTATAAAAGAAAAAAAGAGATTATCCCTAATCTCTTGCTTTGAAAAACAAACTAAATACAAAAGTAAATATTATTGCCGCAGTAATTCCAGTCGCAGTTAAATCAAACATTCCCATAAGAAGTCCAATAAGTCCAAAGTCTTGAGCTTTTTCTAAAGCACCATGTATTAGCGAATGTCCAAAACTAGTAATTGGAACCATTGCTCCTCCTCCTGCAAAAGTAATTATTTTATCATATATACCAAAGGTATCTAGAAAGGCTCCCGCAACTACAAATATACTTGTAATGTGTCCTGCGGAAAGTTTAGTATTATCTAATATTATTTGTCCTATTAAACAAACTAATCCACAGAAAAGAAAAGAATAAATATATATCATTTTATCGCCTCCAAACTAACAGCATGACTGATTGCGTTTATATCTATATGTTGATATACAAATGTTGGAGAAAACAATGCTCCTGTTGCAGCTATTAAAACTCTTTTTAAAGTACCCTTTTTTAATAGTGATAATATATGACTATAACATACTAAGGCACTACAAACCGGACCTGAACCTCCTGCCATTACTTCTGATTGTTCTTTTAAATCATACAACATTGTTCCCATATCATTATAATTATTACTTATATCAAGACCATATTCACTTTTCATATAATCTATTAATATTTCTTTCCCATATACCCCCAAATCACCAGTTAATATTAAATCATAATATGATGGATCTCTATTTAAATCTCTTAAATGTCTATATATTGTATCTGCAGCAGCAGGAGCCATAACAGCTCCCATGTTTAATGGATCATTTTGTCCTTTATCTATTACTTTACCAATAGTTGTTGATTCAATTTTTATTTTACTTTTTTCGTTAGTAATATAAGCACTTGCTCCTCCCGTTGCGGTAAATGTTGCAGTTTTGGGTTTTGGTGCTCCATATTCTGTAGGATTTCTAAACTGTTTTTCACTAGACATATTGTGAGATGAAGTCGAAACTATACAATTATTAATTTTACCAGAATCTATCATGCTAGAGGCTATTATAATTCCTTCAACGCTACTAGCACAAGCACTATAGACTCCTAAAAAGGGAATGTTATATTTTTGAACAGCATAGCTAGAAGAAGTAACTTGATTTAATAAATCTCCTGATACTATAAGATCTATATCTGATTTATTCTTTTTTATTTTTTTTAATAATATATCTATACTGTCTTCCAATAACTTTACCTCTGCCTGTTCCCAACTTTTCTCACCATTATATAAATCGTCATAACTTTTATCGAACTTATCACCAAGAGGTCCCTTTTTTTCGTAAGGTCCAACTACTGTTGATGCATCTAGTAAATAAACATTATCATATTTGTATGTCATTTTACATTCCTCCCATTAATAAGTATCTAATCATACCAAAAAACCATGCAGATACAATTCCATATAAAATAACGGATCCAGCAAGTTTAAATATATTAGAACCAAGTCCATAAATAGGTCCTTCTTTTTTATATTCAATACCTGCGCTAGCCATAGAATGAGCAAATCCAGTTATGGGGATAATAAGTCCACATTTAGCAAAATTAACCCACTTATCAAAAAAACCTAAAGCTGTGAATAAACTTGCAAAGAATATTAGTGTCACTAACATAAACGCTGAAGCGTCTTTTGTAGAAATATCTAAAAAATAAGAATAGAATTCTATCAAGAGTTGTCCTAGCACCCCAACTATACCTCCTATTATGAAAGCTATAAAAGCATTCTGAACTCTAGTTTCTTTTGGCTTATGCTTATCAACCAATTTCTTATAATCTTTATTTTCCAAACTAATCACCCAATTATATTTTGAATTTTTTTTTTAATTTGATACATTTATTTCAAAAAAAACTAAATTAGTTATAAATTGCTAACTTAGTTCTTAACTTAGTTAATATTTTAGTCTCACTTCTAGAAACCTGAACTTGACTCATTCCAAGTTCTCTAGATGTTTCTTGTTGGGTTTTATCCTCATAATATCTTAATGTAATAAGTTTTTTTTCACTATCATCAAGTTTCTCTAATTCATTTCTTAAATCAATTATATTATCATCATAACCCGTTTCAATATATCCAACAGAATCATATAAATCAAGTTCTCTTCCTTCATCATTTAATTCATAATCTAAACTTTTAACATATTCGTTTGCCATATTTGCTTCGATCACCTTTTCAACGGAAATCTCCAAAAATGATGCAATCTCTTCTAATGAAGGTTCTTTCATATTTTTTTGAGTTAAAACTTCTTTGGTTTTATTTATCAAGTTATTTAACTTCATATAATCTTTATTTATCTTTATTAATCTGTTTTCTCTAATATATTTTAATACTTCTCCTTTTATATAAAAATGTGCATAAGTAGAAAATTTACTATTATATCCTTCTTTATAGTTTTCTAGTGCTTTTTGCAATGCTATCATACCAACTTGATATAAATCTTCTAAATCATTTTTGTTATAGCTATATTTTGAAACAATGCTATAAACTAATTTCTCATAATTTAAAATAGAATCTGTCATATATATCTCCTTTTCTATTATATATTTACCAAATTAAAGGCACTTATTTCGTCGTTTGTTGGTAATGCATATTTTAAAAGTTCACTTTCTTCTATTTTTATTTTTAAAATATCATTATATCCGCATATCATTAATTTTCCACTGTTTCTTAAGAATTTATTATAACTATTTATTATAGAAAAAATTCCAACCTTATCTATTTCATAAAGCTTTTCAAAATTAATTAATATATATCTTATCCCTGCTTTATTAACTATTCTATTTAAGGCATCTTCAAAGATACAAGAGGTCTTAACATTTAATATACCGTTAAGCCTAACAAATAGAATTCCTTTTTTATATTCCATATCAATATTCAACAACCTATCACCTCATATATTTAATATAGATTATTTTTTTTCTTCTTTATACAAATTCGACAAAACATGTCAAAATATTCGTTTTACAAAATTCGACAAATATCTTATATAACTATATTTACATATTTATTTTATATTTCCTAAAAATAATATATTTTTTATTTTATTTATGGTAAAATAATGTTGAATAGAAAAGATAAGGAGTGTGTTTATGAAAAGAAGAACAAGAGGAAATAGAAAGAAAATAATAATATTATCAAGTATATTGGTTGCAAGTTTATTTATGGCTGTTGGTTATTCGCTTCTTAGTCAAACATTGCAACTTGAGGGAGAAGCCAACTTAAGAGCAGCTGAAAAATATCTTTGGCATAAAGTAACAAGTGAATATGTAGCAACAAGTGGTAGTGGTTTTTATGAAAATAATCATGAATCTAAAAAATATTCTTACGTTGGAGACGGAACAAGCAATTATATAAGTTTAAATAATGAATTATGGCGTATAGTGTCAGTTGAATCAGATCATACAATTAAAGTAGTAAAACTGGATGATTCGATAGTAAAAGAATATGATGCAACTGGAAACAGAACAACGAATAGTACTTATTGTACCAATTTGGAAAGCGGATGTAATGCTTGGAATACAAAAGATACATTAACAAATGGGCAAATATCTGGTAGTGTTGAAAATGATAGTACAATGCTTACATATCTAAATACTGATTTTTATAATTCACTTAGTGATGAATTAAAAAATGTAATAGTTGAACACACTTTTAATATAGGTTCGGTAAATGATGGCGCTACATTCAATGAAGCACTAGTTCAAGAAAATGAATATACTTGGAACGGAAAAATCGGACTTTTAAATATTACAGAAATACTATATCCAAGTAATAATAGTACATCAACTTCACAAATGATTATAGGGCAACAAGCTTATGAAGATAATTATTTACTTAGTTTTGCAACTGGTAAATTCTTATGGACTATGAATGCTGTTAATAATAACTCAACCGATATGTGGACTATTGGTTATGATAAAATTCCTATTGGAAAAGCATCAAACAATTCTACAGAAACTATTGATGAAGTAACATATAATTATGTAGCATTACCTACTTTATATTTGAGTAGTACCGTTGAATATAATTCAGGTAGCGGAACTTTAGATAATCCATTTACAATAAAA
>JAEDKN010000023.1 GCA_016295795.1 Bacilli bacterium | reverse complement strand
AATCAACTAACAAATGCTGGACTTGGTAAACTTCCTAGTTCATTAACTAGTTTAGATACAGATGCATTTAGAGATAACTCTAATTTAACTCAAATAACACTTACTTCACCAACAGATTTAGATGGATGGCCAAATGGTGGAACTGTTAATGGTATAACTGTAACATATGAAAGATAAAACTGCAATTTTGCAGTTTTTTAATATGTAAACAAGTAATAAAAAAACAATTGAATAATCAATTGTCTTAAAGGAAAAAGTTGGGCATATTAGAAGTATTACTTGAAGTGTTAACATTATCTTCTGTATTATTGCTTACATTCTGAGATGCTGAAGTTGAGGCTGAGTTTGAATTTTTCTGTTCTGTTATTGTACCATCATCTTTTACTGCTCCCATTACTTTGAAAAGCGTTCTTGCATTATTTACTATAGGTCTTACTTGATAAACTAGAGGGATTGCTTGATTCACAATATTTAATGTTTTTTGAGTATTGTTTAAAATACTTCCCCAATTAAACCTTCCCCTTAGGCCAGACAATAGTCCAGCGCGTGCGCCAGTATTGTAATATGGATAGAAACTATTATAGCCGTTATTAAACATATCTTCCACCTCACTTTATTATATGAATTTATCAAAAATTGTTTAATTTTAAATTAATATATGGTATACTTTATTAGAATACGATAGGAGGATACCTAATGAAAGATATTTTGATGTTTCCAATTAACATATTTATTTATGCTGGTAAAGGGGTTAGGTATACCTTTAATGTTTTAACTGGAAAAACTAAAAAAGAGAAAACTTTCAAACTCGAAGGAGAAGAATTAGCAAAAGAATTAGCAAGAATAAAAGAAGAAAGCAATGAATTTAAAGGTAAACAAGTCGAAATAGTAGATGAAAAAAAGAAGGTAAAGCCAAAATCAATTCAATTTAAATATATTGTTAAGGCTTCTAATGGTGAAAAAATAAAAGGAACTTTTGATGCTGAAACCAAAGATGATGTTAGAATATTTCTAGTTAATGGGGGATATGAAGTAATAAGTATTGAACCAGCTAAGAAATGGGAAATAAATATAACTCTTGGTTCAGATAAAATAAGTAATAACGATTTAGCATTTATGTTAACTCAGCTTTCAACTTATGTTAAAGCTGGTATTCCACTTATTGATTCAGTTAGAATTCTTTCTAAACAAGCCACTAAACCTATGCATAGAAGAATACTAGACAAAGTGGTATATGAACTTGTTATGGGAGAAAAATTTTCTGCTGCTTTAGAAAAACAAGAAAAAGTTTTTCCAAAATTGTTAATAAATATGATTAAAACTTCTGAAATGACTGGAGATTTAGCTGGTACTTTAGATGAAATGGCTGATTATTACACAGAAATAGAAAAATCTCGTAAGCAAATGATCTCTGCGATGATTTATCCTTCTGTAATATTATGTTTAGCAATCGCAGCTCTTGTGTTTGTTATTGTCACTGTTGTTCCACAATTTATAGATATGTTTGAAAGCAATAATGCTACGCTTCCATCGATTACTATATTTATAGTAAATATGAGTAATTTCTTAACAGGGTACTGGTATATTATTGCACTTGTTTTACTTGCTGTATTAATAATATATAGATTACTATTCAAAAATGTTAAACCATTTAGAAAATTCATGCAAACATTATTTATGAGAATGCCTGTAATTGGTAAGGTTATAATATATAATGAAGTTACAAATTTGACTAGAACTTTTGCATCACTTCTTAACCATAATGTCTTTATAACAGATAGTATGGAGATATTATCTACACTATCAGATAATGAAATCTATAAAGATATAATAAATAGAACTTTAATAGGACTTAGCAAAGGCGACAAAATAAGTGAGACATTTAAAGGCGAATGGGCATTTCCTATTATTGCCTATGAAATGCTAGTAACAGGAGAAAATACTGGACAACTTGCTCTTATGATGGAGAAGGTTGCGGATTATTACCAAGAACTTCATAAAAATGCAGTTACTGCGATTAAAAGTTTAGTAGAGCCTGTAATTATATGTGTTCTTGCAGTAGGGGTAGGATTTATACTTCTATCTATAATATTACCTATGTTTGATTTATATCAACAATTATAACTTCAGGGAGAGTATTTATGGACGCATTTTATATTGTATTGTTTTTCATAATTGGAACAATCTTTGGTTCGTTTTTTGGTGTTGTTGGGGGAAGGCTTCCAGAAGGAGAATCTATTGTTACTCCAAGAAGTAATTGTAATAAATGTCATCATATTTTAAAATGGTATGAATTAATACCAATTTTTTCGTATATTATTCAAAAAGGAAAATGTAGAATCTGTAAAGCTAATATTCCTATTCTTTATCCTATAATAGAACTCATTAGTGGACTTCTATTTGCGGTTTCCTATTTTTGCTTTGGATTTTCAAAAGAATTATTAATAGCTTTATGCATTGTTTCTTTTTTAGGAATAGTTATAGTTAGTGATATAACATATTTAATAATTCCAGATGAAGTTACAATATTTTTTTCAGTGTTAATTATACTTATTAAAGCTATTACTTTTAAATTTAGTGATGTAATATTTTCAATATTATCAGGTATTTTGTTATTTTGCATTATGTATTGTATAATGATACTAGGAAATAAAATATTCAAAAAGGAAACACTAGGAGGGGCAGACATTAAACTTATGTTTTTTGTTGGGCTTATTCTTCCTCCTTCGTTAGGAATATTTACTATATTTGTTTCAAGTTGTATTGCACTTCCTATTTCGGTTTTCTTTTTGATAAAGAATAAAAATAGTGTAATTCCGTATGGACCTTTTATATTAATGGCATTGTTTTTAATATATTGTTTTTATTAACAGAAAGGAAGTGAAATTATGTTCATGTTAGAAGTAGATAGTTCGGTCGCACCATTGTTATCTTTTTTAGGGAATCTTTTAAATTTAATTCACATAGCAGTCCCTATAGCGCTTATATTTTTTGTAACTATAGATTTAGTAAAGGCAGTAATATCTCAAGATAATGAAATGGTAAGCAGGACAGTAAGAAGCATAAAAAATAGAGTGATTGCTTGCCTTGCGATATTCTTTTTGCCAACAGCTGTTGAAGTTTTGTTTCAGAAAGCTTTTGTAAGTCTTAATATGGATACAGAAGAGTACAATAAAATTTTATCTACCTATAAATCTGTTATTAATTCAGAAAAAATAGATGTAGTAGACGAAACTCAAAACAATGAAATAAGTAGTAATTTAGTATATTCTATAGATTCAAAGGATAAAGAAAAATACGAACAATCATTAAAAAATGAACAAGATTTTGCTTCGTACTCTAAAACTTTGACTAATTACATATTTACAGATGCTAAGTTTATAGGAATAATTAAAACACTTACTACAGAAGATTTTATTATAAATTACGCAGGTAAAACTTATACCTTAAATGATAATATAAAAATTAAATATAGCAATATGACAATAAATGAAATAATAGATAATACAAGTTATATAGTAAGTAACATTGAACTTGACAACGCTAAAGTTAATGATGAAGATACTTTTAATAAGATAATACTTAATTATTATTATGAGAAACAGGATGATACATATCTTCTAAAAAAGATAAATATAGAAGCAAAAGAAAAAGTAAGTAATTATACTAAAGACGTAAAATCATCAGAAAAGCCTAATACTATAGTTGCATCATCTAGATTTCTATCTAATGATAAAGAATATGATTATAGTAAACTTGATAATTTAACACAAGCAAATATTGAGAAAGTTTATAAAAACAACGAAAATAATATAGTCATGTTAAACACTATTTCTTATTCTGCTACAATTAACAGGGCAACAGGATTTTTTCTCTCAAAAGGTGTAATTGCTACTTCATGGAGTTATTTGGAAAGCTCATTTATGCAGGGACAAACAATAATAGTTAGTGATATATTTGATAATACATACAAATGTGATGGGATAGTTGCATTAGATACATTTAATGATATTGTAGTAATAAAACTAGATAGAGAATCTAAAAGTTCAGTAAAATTCGGAGATAAAAATAAGCTAGTAAAAAATGATCCAATCATTACAGTTACTAGTAAAACAGGAGTAGGTCTTAGTAGTATAGCAGGAATTATTTCAACTTCTGGAGATGGGTTGGTTAGTGTTTTGCCTCTTTCTAAAAATGATTGGGGATCGCCTTTATTTAATACAGCTGGAGAAGTAGTTGGCATGAACACATCAAAACTTATTAGTTCAGAACTTTCAAGTGCTTCTTCTATCGACGGATTAAAAACCCTTAAACAACAATTGAGTAATACTAAGTTTAAAGATATAAAAGTTACATCTTTTGATGAAATTAAAAAGCAATATTATTTTAAAGATGAAAATAAAAAAGAACTCACTCAAACTTTGAGTTCTAAAATATGGAATAAATATAAGACAATAGGAAATATAGAGGATACTATAGTCTTAGATTTAGTAAAAGCAAATTATTATGGTAATGTTGTAAGTTTACGATATGAAAATAAAACGGCAGATTATATAGATACTATGAGTTATGCCCATGAATTTATGTCAAATTTAGAAAATGATGGATATGAAAAAGTAACTGAAACAAATGAGAAAGTCATGTATAAAAAAGGTTCAACTAAAGTAATAATTATGGACGAATTTGATTACCTAATTATAATATTAGCTAAAGGAAGTATATTATGAGACAGGAAAGATTAAATAAAAAGAAAAAATTGTTAAGAGGAGTATCACTTACATTTCTGATTGCTATATTATTAGTAATTTTATGGATCATTTTTTTCAAAAATAGATCTTATACCAGGGAGTATGATAATAAATATTTTAGTTTTAAATATGATACCACATGGAAAGTAAGTAAAGAAGAATCTTCTTCTGTTTCACTTGTACATAAAACTGATAGTGTTGTAGATATAAAGATAAATAGTTTGGGTAGTAATTATTTAAATAGTGAAATAGAACAAATTGTTAGTGAAATTAAATTTGATATAGAAAAACAAAATTCAAATTATAAGTTATTGAAAGAAGAAAAAACCAGCGTTACTAATAATGCGTATGAAGGCTATAAACTGTTATATGAAAATGGAGACAGCCAATCATTAATAGTAATACTAAGAAATGATAATTATGTTTGTATAATAAATTATATTTCAAACAATGTATATTTTGATATGTTGCTTGATAGCTTTCAATTTATATTAGGAAGTATAAAATTGAAATAGGAGGTGATTAATGATGAATAATGAAGAAAAAAATGCTTTTGAAAATAAGAATGCATCTATTTATTCATCTAATCCTCCAGAGGATTTATTAGGGTTTGTAAATGAAACACCAATAAATAAACCAGAAGTAAAAAAACAAGAACAAATTGAAGTAGAAAGAGAAGACGATATTGGTATTGATGATTTAATGAGGCAAATTGCAAATGCCAACACTGAAATAAAAAGAAAAGTCGAAGATTCTCAAAAAATAGAATCGGTTCCAAATATAAGAGAAAATAATGATTTGGGAATTGGTATTGATGATTTGATGAGACAAATCTCAAACTTAAATGACGAATCGGAAAAAAGTAGGAAAGAACAGAACAAAGAAGATAATGTTCATATGAGCGATACAGATCTTTCTAAAGCAACTATAGGATTAACTCCAATAGAGAAAAAGGAAAATGTAGAAAAAATTGATATGGATGTTTTAATGAAGAAAACAGCAAGCCCTAAAGTTGAAAAAGAAATAAAAACAAGAAAAGAAAATAAAATGTTTTTGGGAGTTGCGATTGGTAGTGGAGTAACTTTTATAGTTGTACTTCTTATTGCTTTACTTGGTAAAGGAAGTATGTTTAATTTTAGTGGCGGTGGTGTATATTATCAAAATAAAGTAGTAGAGAATTTAGGAGAATATCAAACAGCTGTTGTTACAGATAACATATATGAAGGAGTGACTGTAAATGATGATAATGATGCTAAAAATTTAATCGTTATGGACTCCAACAATCAAAAAGCAAAATGTAATAATGCTAAAACTAAACAGGTAGAAACAAGTATAGAGAAGAACTATGGTATTACTGCGGTTAATCTATGTGAAATGGATTATGAGTTTGCAAAAGAAATAGAAAACACATTAAAAACCGTATATAAAGAATTTCCAAATATAAAAGGACATCTTACAAATTTAACATTGATAAATACTCCAGAGTTTACTAACTATATTGCATCATTTGTTTCTGCTAAACTATTCGCAAAGTCAAACACAAGAAATACATATCCAAATGTATATAAGATGTCAATATATTTAAATGCTAGTTATTTTTTAAATGTTGATTATTTTGATGCATCGATAAGTGATTCAGTAGTGTATGGATACTTTCCTCCAAATGCGTCTAGATATTCTATTGTAGCACACGAATTTGGTCATTATTTATCATTCTTAGCTCAAATGAGAACAACTAGCGATTTGGATGATTTATTACTTCTTACAAAGAAGAATTATAAAGCATATTCTAATTTAATATCAGATTCTAATAATGGTGTGTTTTCCCAAAGAATGATAAATGAAGCTTTTGAAAATTATAAAAAGAAAAATCCTTCGGGATTTAGTGATGTTACAAGTTTTAGGAGTAGTATCTCTTCTTATGCAGTTGTAACAAATTCTAATGGAGAGTATATTTATGACGAAACAATCGCAGAGGCATTTCATGATTATTATTTAAATGGAAAAAACGCTAAAGATGCTAGTAAAGAGATTATGAATGTTTTGAAAAAATATTTGAAATAAAGGTTATCGTAAAATTGAAGAATCTAACTAATTAGATTCTTTTTTTGGGCCATACTAATTTTGGTGGTTAAAATGAAAGTTAGATTAGGATATGTATCATTACCATTAACTATAAATACAACTTCATCTAAAACTATTACTTACACTAGATATAAAGAAACTGAAAATGGTTTTGATAAAATAAATTCTTTAATAGAAGAAAATTTAGATTCTTTGCTTAAAATATTGGAGTATAATTATAAAAATAATATTCATTTTTATAGAATGACTTCTAATTTAATTCCATTAGCTACTTTAGAAGAGGTAAAGTTTGATTACATTTATCCTTATATAGATAAGTATAAAAATATAGGAAAATATGCTAATATACATAGTATAAGAATTGATATGCATCCAGATCAATTTTGCGTATTAAATAGCACTAACCCTAAAATTGTAAAAAACAGTATCAACATTTTAGAATATAGTAAAAAGTTACTGAACGCTTTTGATTTTAATAGTCCAAAGATAATATTACATGTTGGTAGTAGTCAAGGCGGAAAGAAAAAAAGTCTAAGTAGGTTTAGAAATAATTTTAGAAAGTTAGATAAAAACATTCAAGACAAAATAGTGTTAGAAAATGATGATAAAGTGTTTTCGGTTACAGATGTATTAGGCTTATCCAAAGAGCTAAATATTCCAATGGTTTTAGATTATCATCATTATTTATGTAATAATAATGGTGAAAAAATAGAGGATCTTTTACAAGAAATATTTAACACTTGGAAAGATGAAGTTTATCCTCCAAAAATACATTTTTCTTCTCCTAAATCCAAACTAAAGAAAGAATTTAGATCACATCATGATTATATTAATGCGGATGAATTTATAAAGTTTGTTGAACTTGCAAAATCTTATACTAATGAATTAGATATAATGATCGAGGCAAAAGCTAAAGATTTTGCACTTTTTAAACTAGTAAGAGAATTAAAATATTTAACAAACTATAAGTTTATAGATGATACGACTTTTGTCATAACAGATCGAAGATAGTTTTACTATCTTTTTTTATTTGAAAGTTGTATAATAATTGATGTTGGGAGGGATATTATGAATAATCAAAGCATTATTAATGAAATTCGTAGTAAAATAGATATCGTTGATTTGATTAGTGAATATATTCCTCTAGTACAAAAAGGTAAGAACTATTTCGGAGTTTGCCCTTTCCACAATGATACAAATCCATCTATGAGTGTTTCTCGTGAAAAACAAATTTATAAATGTTTCTCTTGTGGAGCAAGTGGTAATATATTTACGTTTGTAAGTGAGTATGAAAACATATCATTTAAAGAAGCATTACATTTTTTAGCCGAAAAAGTTGGATATAAATTAGATAATATAAAGATTCAATCTAAGCCAAATATAAATGAAAAATATTATGAAATGTATGATTTGACTGCTAAATTTTACCAAAATAACATAAATACGACTGCTGGTAAAACTGCAAAAGAGTATTTAAAAAAACGCAATATAGATGATGATATTATAAAGAAGTTTTCTATTGGATTTTCTCTTGATAAAAAGAATTCTTTGATTGAACTTTTAACGAAAAAAGGATATTCAAATAAGGAATTAGTAGACATGGGTCTAGCTCTTGATGATCACGATGTATATATAAATCGTATAATGTTTCCGTTATGTGATATTAGTGGTAGGATAGTTGGTTTTAGCGGAAGAATTTATGGTGATTCAAAATTAAATAAGTATGTTAACACAAAAGAGACTCCAATTTTTAAGAAAGGTCAGTGTCTATATAATTATCATATCGCAAAGGAATCCGCGAGAAAAAAAGGTTATGTAATAGTAATGGAAGGCTTTATGGACGTTATAAGAGCCAGTACGATTGGAATAGATAATGTAGTTGCATTAATGGGAACTGCTTTAACTAACGAACAGCTTATGTTAATAAAGAAATTATCGCCAAATATAATATTATGTTTTGATGGTGATAATGCTGGAGAACATGCTACTCTTAGTGTTGGAACACAATTGCAAAATATAGGAATTAATCCTAAAGTAATATCTCTAGGAAATAATGATGATCCAGATACATATATATTAAAATATGGGAGTGATAGATTTTTTTCTCTTGTAGAGTCTGCAATAAATTTTAGCGATTACAAAATTGACAACCTGAAAAATGGAGTTAATTTCCAAAGTGATATAGAGCTTTCTAATTATGTTGATAAGGTAATCAAAGAAGTTAGTTCAATAGATGATGAGATAAGAAGAGAGATAATTCTAAAAAAACTTGCAATTGAAGTAAATATAGGGTATAATACCCTAGAAAAAAGGTTGAATAAGTATATAAGTGATTCTAAGGTTATCGAACCAGTAAAAAGAACAGAAAATAAACATTTAACTAGATATGAAAAAGCTGTTAATGCACTACTTTATAATATGATGATAAATCCTGATGCAGTTGAAATTTGTCAGAAGAAGAGAGTTTGTTTCTTGACAGCTAAACATCGTTATCTAGCAAATGAGATATTATTCTATTATGAAAAATATGGTAATGTGAATATCGCAGACATTTATACTTATTTATCTGATAAAGAAGAATTATTAGCGTTACTTAATGAAATAATAAAAACAGAGGATTATGACTGTAGCGTAAAAGCAATTGAAGATTATATAAAAGTGATTGAAGATTATAATATGAGGCAGGAAATAATTCGCCTAAATGATTTAATAAAAAAAGAAGTTGATCCAATAGAAAAATCTAAAATTGCAGAAAAAATAAGGCTAATAAAAATAGGGGAGAATAATAATGGTTAACGAAATCAAAACAATTGAGGATAGAAAACAATCTTTAATAAAAAAAGGAAAAACCAACGGATATGTAACATATGAAGAAATGGCCGAAGAGTTAAAGGGATTGGAAGTAGACTCTGATACATTAGATGATTTATATAACGCCTTAGTAGAAAATAATATAGAGATAATCTCTGAAACAACGGATAATTCTGAAGATGATGATGACGAAAATCCCGCAGATCTAATCGTTGAAGATTTGACTTTATCTAAAGATATCAAAATAAACGATCCAGTACGTATGTACTTAAAAGAGATAGGTCGTATAAACTTACTTACTAGTGATGAAGAATTTGAATATGCAAAACTAGCAGAGCAAGGAGACGAGCATGCAAAAAAGATGCTTGCGGAATCTAACCTTCGTTTAGTAGTATCTATTGCTAAAAGATATGTTGGTAGAGGAATGCTTTTCTTAGATTTAATTCAAGAAGGGAATATAGGTCTTATGAAAGCCGTTGAAAAATTTGACCCTACAAAAGGATACAAATTTTCGACGTATGCAACATGGTGGATTAGACAAGCTATAACTCGTGCAATTGCTGATCAAGCAAGAACAATCCGTGTTCCTGTTCATATGGTAGAAACAATAAATAAACTAGCACGTGTTCAAAGACAATTAACACAAGAACTAAATCGTGAACCAACAGAAGAAGAAATTGCCAAGAGACTAGGGGTTACAGTAGACAAAGTTAGAGAAGTATACAAAATAAGTCAAGATCCTGTGTCACTTGAAACTCCAATAGGAGAAGAAGACGACTCGCATTTAGGAGATTTCATAAAAGATGAAAGAACAATGTCACCTGAAGAATATGCAACAGTAGAGCTTTTAAAAGAAGAATTAGCTAATGTATTACTTACTTTAACTGAACGAGAAGAGAAAGTGCTTAGGCTTAGATTTGGCCTTGATGATGGACAATGTAGGACTCTAGAAGAAGTTGGTCAAATATTTGGAGTTACAAGAGAAAGAATTCGTCAAATTGAGGCAAAGGCTTTACGTAAGCTTAGACATCCTTCACGTTCTAGAAAATTAAAAGATTTCTTAATTGACTAGTATGAGAATAAATAAAAGATTAAAAAGTGTAGCTAATTTTGTTTTAGAAGATTCGAATGTAATAGATGTGGGTTGTGATCATGCGTTGCTTTGTATATATTTAACTAAGAATAGAACTAATATTAAATGTATAGCTTCAGACGCAAAAGAAGGACCTTTAAAACAAGCAAGAAATAATATAAAGAAATATGGCTTGGATGATAAGATTAAAGTAAAATTGGGTGATGGAATTTCAACCATAGAAGACGAAACCGATGTTATAGTAATTTCTGGAATGGGAGGAATTACTATGGTTGATATTTTGACTAAATATAAAGATAGATTGGGTAATATTAAACAACTTGTTCTATCTCCTAATAGTGACTTTTATCACGTTAGAAAAAGTGTAAATAAGTTAGGCTTTAAAGTTGATAAAGAAGAAATAGTAAAAGATAAGGATAAATTTTATTTAGTAATAAGTTTTGTTAAAGGAAAGAAAAGATACAGCAAGAGACAACTTTTATATGGAACAAATGTCATAAAATATAATAAAGATTTAAAATCATATTATAGGGATTTATTTCTAACATTATTTAACCAATATTATAGAATACCCGAAAAAAATCTAAGACAGCGTATTCCTTTAAGAATAAAAATTAGACTTCTTACTAATTCACTACACAAAATGAATAAAAAGAGAATATAATACAAAGATTAAGACTAGAAATAGTCTTTTTTTTGAGGTGATTTAATATATGGAGAATTTAATAGGAAACACTCCTATGATAAAAATAAATTACGAATATTTGAATAAAAAAAGAAGCATATATGTAAAGGTAGAAAGTTATAATTTAACTGGTAGTATAAAAGATAGAATGGCATATTTTATTATACAAAGAGCAAAAGAAAAAAAGTTATTAAAAGAAGGAATGCCCATAGTTGAGGCAACAAGCGGAAATACTGGAATTTCACTATCAGCAATTGGAGCATATTATAAACATCCAGTATACATATTCATGCCTGATTGGGTAAGCAGTGAAAGAAAAAAACTTATGGAACTTTTTGGAGCTAAAGTGTTTTTAGTTTCAAAAGAAGAAGGGGGATTTAAAGAAGCGATAAAACGTTCTTGTGATTATGCCGATAAGATTAATGGTTATAGACCAGATCAATTTAATAATCCTGATAATGTTTTAGCGCATTATAAAACAACTGCGGAAGAAATATTAAAAAAAGAAATACCACTTGATACTTTTACCTCTGGTATTGGTACTGGTGGGACTTTAATGGGAATTTCTAAAAGGCTTAAAGAAGTATATAAAGATATTAAAATTATTGCATTAGAGCCTGATACTCTCCCTGTTTTGTCACAAAATGTTAAAAATGGAAGTCATAAAATAGAGGGGATTGGTGATGATTTTGTACCATCTATAGTATCTCGTGATATTATAGATGATATAGTTTTAATAAATGATGAGGATGCAATTAATATGTCTAAGTTGTTATCGAGAGAACTCGGATTAGGTGTTGGAATATCAAGTGGTGCTAATTTTTTATCAGCTGTTTTAAATAACAGAAATAATAAGACTTTGACCATATTTGTAGATGATAATAAAAAATATTTAACAACTGACTTGTCTAAGCCTATAGATACAAATCCATCTTTTGTTTCTAATAAAATTAAATTGTTAGATTATGAATATATATAAAATGATTGACAAGCACTATCTCTTTAGTTGTATAATAATAATATAGGAGCATAAGAGATGGAAAATAAAAAGAAAAAGAATTTATTAATTATTGCGTTGTGTCTAGCATTAGTATTCATGGGAGTTGGATATGCGCTTTTATCAACTTCGCTAAATATCACCGGAACAAATACTGTGGCTGGGAAATGGGATATTTTCATAGAAAGTATTACTCCAACTAGTATTGGTGGAGAGGCTGTTTCTAGGAGTGTAACTCTTAGTGACAATAAGCTATCGGCCAATTTTGTTGTGGACCTTTATGGAAATGATGATTATGTAGAATATACTGTTGTTGTTAAGAATAATGGTAATATTCCTGCAAAATTATCTAATATACAAACCAATGTTGAAAATCCGAGTGATTTTATAACATTTTCACATAATGCAACATTGAATAAAGCACTAGAGGCAAACTCTACTGATAGTTTCACTGTAAGAATTGCTGTTAATAATCCTAATGGGGAAGAACTTGTTGATTCTTTAGGAATTAAATATACACTTTCGCTGACTTATCTGCAGAATGTTCAATCTTCCAGTGAATAATATACTATTAACTTTTTCATTGTTCAATGGAAAAGTTTTTCTATAATATAAGTAGAGAGAAGGGATTGAGTGGAAATTTTGAAAAAAGAAGAAAAGAAAAACAAAAAGCACAAAACAAAACATACCAGGGTTATTACTAAAAATTCAAAGCAAGAAGAATTAGAAAACAAGAAAAGAAGAGCGTTTCTTATTTCAATATTGGTTTTAATAACTATATTAGGTTTCTTCCTACTTGTTAACAAGACCTTTTTTAGAACTAAATATAAAAATGGTAAATTTGAGATTAATTTACCACTGTTTACATATTTTATAAGTGATAAAGATAATGAATTAACGTTAAAAACATTTAAAAAATCAGAATCACTTAAACAATATTTTGAAGAATATTTATCTAATCATGATTATTGTACTTGTGAGGATGGGACATTGATCTATTATGATGAAAAAAACAACAATATGATAAAAGACGTAAATATAAAAAAAGGTTTAATTTTTACTAAAATAGAAATCAAATATGATACTTCTTTATTAGAAGAGATTTGTAAATAACAATGAAAGAGTTAAATAAAAAAATATTATCCTTTATTATATGCATATTAATATCTTTTTTATATTTATATTTACTTTGTAGTATGTCTATTAAATATCTAAGGAAAAACAATATAGACAAGAAATTTAATGCTGAAGAAATTGCCGATATAAAAGATGAGAAAGAAAAAATTATATTTAATAGTAGTCATGTTAGATTTATTATAAATGAAGTTGTTAATGGAGCCAAGAATTACATATTTTTTGATGACGAAATTTTAACTTCCAGTGAAGTTTTAGAAAAAGTAGATAATTCGTTAGATTTAATTATAGAAGAGATTAGTCTTAATGAAGAAAAAAATATTATAAGAACAAGAGTATTTAACCAAGTAAATGGTATTAATGAAGCCCTTACATCTATTAAAAAATCGCAGAATAACAGTCAATTTGGGATTATGGAAAAAGTGTTTTCACAAGATATTAGAAAGATAGTTTTAATTATTGTTTCGGTTTTAATATTTATATTATTACTTCTTAATAGTTCTACTTGGATAGTTAATAATGCTAAGAGCATGATGGTTATTAGTTCTGCATATTTGATATCAACTTATATTTTATGTTTAATATCTTATTTTGGAATAAAAACGACTGTTAATTTTAATGCAGAAACAGAGTTTTTTAAAAGCATAGTTTATACATTAAAAGATTATAATGTAAAGATAAGCATTATTTTGTTCTTAATAAGCTTTATATCTAGTTTGGTTTATTTTTTATTTTTTAGGAAGAAAATAAGTGTTAATAATAGCCAAACTGTTTCATAAAATTTAATGGGTGATGTATATTGCGTTTATCTGATTTACAAAGTAAGAATATAGTAAGTGTAAGTGATGGAAAAAATATTGGAAATATTATAGATGTTAAAATAGATGAGGAAACAGGAGCAATTATTTCTTTAATAATAGAAGGTAATAAAAGTTTTTTTTCGTTTTCAAATAGAGGTGTTGATACTGAAATTAACTGGAAGCATATAACAAAAATAGGAGAAGATGTTATATTAGTAAATATTAGTTTATAATTGTAATAATGAAAAATTATGTAAAGTTGAATT
>JAEDKN010000063.1 GCA_016295795.1 Bacilli bacterium | reverse complement strand
TTCTCCTTCATATCTATATTCAGAATAACTATTACCATTAATTGTATGATCTTCCTTATATATATTATTAGAACCATCCATATTATTATATAAAGTATTTACTATATAATTGTATAAAGTATCTTTATCCCTAGTAGTAAAACTAACCTTACATTTACTTTCACTAACTAAGTTATAAACTACTAACTCCCAATTATCATAGTCCCATTTAGCATCTGCATTATCGCAAGTAGCTATAACATTATAAAATAAATTACTATCTTTAACTGGAAAATCATCTCTAACCTCCCCATTATAAGATACCATTATTTTCATATTAGGGTATCCTACTATTTCAAAATAATTATTTTTATTAACTTTATTAGTAATAATTAAACCTATAATTATTGTTAATAAAATAGTACTACCATATATTATTTTCTTTTTCATAATATCACTTTCTCCTTTAAACAATTACCTATTTCATTTATTAAATAAATAACTAAATATTTATTATAATTATTATTTTTATATTCACTCTTCTTAATAATTTCTAAATTATCAAGTACTAAATAATTAATACTATATTTTTCTAAATAATAATAACTTCTAATATCTAACATCATACATATCTTATTATCAATAAAATATGTATTTAATCTATTCTTTCTTTTTATAAAAATTATATAATTAGAATATAATTCCTTACAAAACTTATATCTGTTATCTAAACTCATAACTAACCCTAAAATACATACATTGAAAATGTATGTATTTACCAAATACTATGCTTAATAGAGTTTAATAACTAAGACTTCCTCATACATAGTCTAATATTTAGATATTATTAATATTAATAATATCTAGGATAATATTTGTCCTTTATTATTACAGATTTTAAAGACTTATCCTTAAAATAACAAAATATATAAAGTTCTAGGCGGACCCCATACCCATTATTCGCGTTGTTGTTGTTCACATTCGCGTTACTATCCACGTTGAACACATTGTTGGAATTTTGAAAGTTAGGAGTACTTTATACATATTACCCTATACATACATTATATAATTATTTTATTCTTATTTCAAGTACTATTTTTATCTTTCCCTCCAATACTTATTAATTAAATTATTTACTTTTCTACTTCTATCATATTTATAACTATATTTATAATTATTAATAACACAAAAACACTTTTCAAAACTAATCATATTATTATCATATAAATACTTAGTTTTCTTAATATTATTCTTAATTCTTCTTAAAGACTTACCCCTTATTCTAACAATTGTTTTCATATTATCTACTTTAAAATTATATCCTAAAAATTCTACCCATTCATCACATCTAACTATTTTAGTTTTATTTTTATTTAACTGAAGCCTTAAAGTAGATTTTAAAAATTCTTCAATTTCACTTAAACTATATTTTAGATATTCCTTATCTCTATGGATGATAATTATATCATCCATATATGATATAAAATGTTTAAGTTTTAACTTTTTATTTATAAAATTATGTAATTTATATAAATAAAATATTGCTAAAGTTTGATTAGTCATAAGTCCTATAGCAAGTCCTTTATCATATAAATAATATGGAATATTATCTACCTCTTCATTATTATATTTTTCTTTTATCTTTCTAATTTCTTCATTAACATAACTATCATTAGTACTATCAATAATATTACATATTATTTTATATTCATAATTATCTAATTTATCTATTAACATAGCTTTTAAAACATTATGATCAATACTATAAAAATATTTTTTTATATCTAATTTTAATATATAAAAAGTATCATACTTTTTATATAACTCATAATAATGTTTTAAAAGCCTAATACCATAATCTGTTCCCATATTACATCTTGTTGCAATATTTCTTTTATCCAAATAAGGTTCTAACTTTTTATATAAAAAATAATTAGTAAAATAATGATTAATTACTTTATCATAAATATTTGATGCCATTATAATTCTATATTTATGTTCTTTTATCATAAAAATATTATATTTATAAAAATTATATTTATCATTAACTAACAAATTATAAATATTACTAATATAACTAATCTTATTCATTTCCATTTTAACTAAACTTCTTTTATTTTTAACCCTCTTACTAACTGTTTTATCATAAGTATCTAATATTTTAAAATAATCTATTTTATTTATCATTACTCTTTATCCAACCATATATTACTTTAGTAATCTCTTCTATTCTCTTTGCATTTTGAAATACTTGCTTTTTAGATATGTATTTTAACTTATAATATCTTTCAATATAAAAATTAAGCATATTTACCTTAGATAAAAGAACATATTTCAAATTAATTTTAATATTATTATCTTTATAATTATTAATTAAATAAATTAAATATAATATATTATCTAAATAACTTCTAATAGCATTCTTATTATAATAATCTTTATTAGGTATATTAATTAGCAATTCTTCTAAAGATAATATATAATCTTTAACTAAAATAATCAATTTAAAATCATTATTCATCTAAATACTCACAAATTACCTTTAATAAATTATTTAACTTAATATTATCTAATTTATTTATCTTAGTAATAATATCTTCTATTTTTTTATTAATATCATAGTTAGTGAGTCTTTATTTAATACTTTATCATAATTATTAGGCTTAGTATGATGTTCTTCTTTTAAACCATTTAAATAATATAAACTATAATCTATTTTTTTATTTTCTAAAGTATTTATTACTTTGGAAAGTGCAGTATTAGGAAAACCGACTCTGTTAGAACCAGTTATTTTATAATTAAATAAATAATTTAAAATTATTGCATCATTATCGTATGTTTCAAAAAAAATTCCACTAGTTTGCCTAACAATTAAAGTACCCCCCCCCGTTTTGAACATTAGTTTGCTTTTTCATTTAATAACTCCTCCTTTATTTAATTTATTAGTTTATTAGGCTGGAGCATATTGCTCCAAGCCTATTTGATTGCTATTTTGTATGGATTTGTTTT
>JAEDKN010000022.1 GCA_016295795.1 Bacilli bacterium | reverse complement strand
TAAATATTTATTATAAAATTCATCCATTGAAGATATATATTGTTGATCTTGTATTACTCTATATTTTTCGTATTCACTCTCCGATTTTTCTACTGCTTGTTTATGAGATATATTACCACTATTTTGTAGCACCTCTTTTCTCCTGAATTTCAATAAGTCATCTGTTGCATTGATCCAATCTTGCATAGTCATAATATGTCTTTCTTTTGCTTCATCTTCAGCAAACACTAAGAACATATTTGTTAAATCATTTAGTTTATTTAATTCTTCTTCATTTAAATAATTTTTAGCAATCGTTACATCATATTTATATATTAAACCATCAGGAGAATTTTTCCAATTAGTAAGTCCCATATGTTCTTTTTCTGAATTAGCTCTATTATATATAAGTTCTGCTGCTGTATATCCAGAAATAGCATAATGCAATTTATTTTGAACTATTTTAAAAAAAGTATAAGCTTCTTCAGACTTTGAATTATAATCAGTTGATGTTGCTATAAATAAATCTGTAATTTTTTGATATGCCATTCTTTCACTTACTCTAATTGTTTTAATACGTTCTAATAATTCATCAAAATATTTTGAATCGTATTTATTACCTCTTATAAAACGTTCATCATTTAAAGTAAAACCTTTTGTCATATATTCTTTTAATATTCTTGTTGCCCATATTCTAAATTCAGTTGCCTTTTTTGAATTAATACGATAGCCTACTGCTATTATTGCATCTAAACTATATACTTCTGTATTATAGTTTTTACCATCATCCGCAGTTATTTCCATTTTGGAAATAACTGAATTTTTATCTAATTCGTTTTCTTCAAATATATTTTTTAAATGTTTCGATATTGCTGGAACGCCTACTTCAAATACTTTTGACATTCCCTTTTGAGTTAACCATAATGTTTCATCTTTGAAAATTGCATCAACAACTATATTTCCATCTTTATTTTTATAAATTAATAAATTATTTGTTTCTAATTCATTCATAGTCTTTCTCCTTTCTATAAATATTAATAAGGATTAACCATCGTAATCACCTTTCATTTGCCTACCATTACATTGTCCATATATTGGTCTATAAAAGCTTATTTATTTTTACCTATAAACAACATGTGTGTACTAAATCCCTGTACTTCTTTTCTTTCACATGAACTAAAATGATAATTTTTCCATATTTCAAATTCTTCATCTGAAAGATTATCTACAACATCTCTAAAATGAGGTGCTACTCCAGATGTTGAAATATTATTAATTTTTTGTATATTATTTGATTTCATTATTTCTTCCAGTTCATCAATATAGAATGCTCTCATAATTTCACTTGGTTCTGAAATTATTTTAAAGTTTTCATCAAACTGCTTATTATCACGTCCTGATTTTAAATGTCCTTTTAATAGCGCCCAACTTACCATTATTGAATCATTTGGCAAATACGCAAACATCATCACTCCATCATTTTTACACACTCTTCTAGCTTCAGCAATGCACTTATTAATCTCCTGTTCAGTATATAAATGATAAAGTGGCCCTAAAACCAAAACAATATCAAATGTATTATCTTCAAATCTTGATAAATCTATCGCATCTCCTTGTTCTGCAATAATATTCATATCTTCAGTTATTTTACTTTTTAAAACATCTAAATTATGTTGTACATATTCAATAGAATTAACTTGATATCCTTGTTTTGCATAGTGAAGGGAATATTTACCCGTACCTGCTCCAACTTCGAGAATTCTACATTCAGGTTTTAGATATTTTTGCACATATCTATCTGTTGTTAAAAATTCTAACTGCCTATGTTTAGCATCTAATCTTGTATCTTCATCACATATTTCATTATAAAATTTATTTAATAACTCATTTCTATTATTCATATTTTTGACTCTCCTCATTATAAACTATCTGTATAAATTTTTTAAAACATCTGTAAAACAATCTTCAGCTGTTTTATCAGTATCCGAAAAACTCATTCTAACTAACTTCCCATTTACTTTAAATATATAAGAATTCTTTACTTTTTTAATGAATTCTAATATTCTTTCATCTCTAGTTTTTCCTTCTTTTATTAATTCTGCATTATGTGATTCTAATTTGATAATACAGTTAAGTTAATTCATTTATTGATGCATAATCTCTAATATTAGATGTTTTTGCTAAATCAGATTTAATTCCCTCTATTTTTTAGCATTTGTCTTTTCACACCACTCGGTAACACTAAGTGAAAAGTATGAAGACCACCTTCTTTTATAAACCCGTCGAATTCGATGGAATTAAAATTTGGATTATCCCAAGTTCCTAGAAATTCCAACGTAATTCTATTCCTAAGTCAATTTCTTATGATATCATCTGAATTAGATTTTCCCTCTTTTGCTTTTGTATTTTCTTAATATTTTTATTGTAATGTTTCTTTTAACTCAATTTCTGCTTTTTTCACAAAATAATTTTCATCTTTTATTGGAATATTATATTTTTTAATTACTTCTTTCATCTCATCAATTGTTTGATAAAATTTTTCGATATAATTACATTTTTCTTCAATTTCTATATAAATATGCTTGTTATTGACGCTTTGAACAACAAACTCATCAATACCATTTGAATATACTAACATATGATCCCTAATACTAATCAATTCTTCAAAGTTTAATGCTTCAAATAGTTCTTTTGCTTTTTCTATACTATCAATACAGCAATCTATCTTGCCTTGTCTAATTATATCTTGATTACTATCATATTCCTTATATTTATAAGTTAACTTTTTCTTGTTTGTTTTCTCTTCAATAATATTTCTAATTAAAACACACTTCTTTAATAGTTCTAAATAATTATTACATACTTTATCATTTTTGTTTATCATATAAATATCATTTAAATCATATTCTTCTTTAATTTTAAAGCCTTTGTTTTCTAAAAACAATTTAAGTTCATTTAATGTAACATCAACTTCTACGGTTATTTCTTTTTCAAACTTCATATTAACACCTCCAATTCATTTATAAATTGTTTTTTAATATTTTGCCTTTCTTAATACTTTTTGAAACTCATAAGGTATTTTATTATTAACTTTTTGTTTCAAGCTCTCATCAACTCCATATAAAGCCTCAGCCATAGAGCCAACAATACAAGCATTAGTATCTGTATCTCCACCCATAGAAACAGCTTTTGTAATAGCATCCTCAAAATCGGTAGAATGATATAATACATATAAACAATTGTCAATTGTTTCACTGCAAGTTATGTTAAACTTTGTAAAAGGTTTATAATTTAAATTAATATTCAGTTTTTTAAATACTTCTTCTTTTGTAAACCCATTCCTCAAATAAAAAATAATCAAAGCTATTTTAGTGGCCGATTCAACTGCCTCAATTGAATTATGTGAAGGTATTGTGGCAAGCTTAGCATTTTCTATAACCTCTTCTTCAGTATTAAACAAATAACCAACCGGAGATATTCTCATCATTGCTCCATTACCCGTGCTTTTTCCTTCTTTTAAACCATTACACCAATTTATCATTCCTGGAGAAAAAGATGTTTCAAAATAAGGTTTAAATTCAGGACTATAAGTCGAATATTTTTTTATATAAGATTTTAAATATTTTTCATAATTTTTATCATTTAAAACAGCATCTAATACCGCAATAGTCAATATGGTATCATCACTATAAAATGAATTTTTTTCTATTAAATTCTTTACTTTTATTGATTTAATTTCTTTAAATTGTTCATATTCATAAATACTACCTGCTAAATCTCCAATTATTGCACCATACATTTTATATCTCCTTTTAAATTTTTCATGATTATTTTTTTTCTAATTTAATTATATAATAAAAATATTATTTATAAAAACAATATTTTTAGTAGATGTAAACAAAAAGAAATATCTCTATTTCTTTCTTGCTTTGATTAATTATTTCTTACTACCAAATCTTCTAAATGGAAAAATTGTATATTTAGCGTGACCTTCTATATTTTTTTTGCTTATTAATCCAATAATTCTACTATCAGATGATTCTTCTCTATTATCACCCATTACAAAATAGTATCCTTCGGGTATTGTTTCGTATCCAGTTAAATCATATAAAGTAAAATCATAAGTCTTTGTATTCTTATCTAAAAAGTCTTCTTTTACATATTCACCATTTATATACAACTTATTATCTTTATATTCTATCTTGTCTCCAGGAAGACCAATTACCCTCTTTATTATCTTTGTTTTATTAGTTTTAATTACTACTATATCAAAACGCTCTATATCATTAAAGCGATAAGATATTTTATCTAATATCATTATATCTCCATCTAATAGTGTATGATTCATAGAAGGACCAATAACTCTAATTGGTGAAAATAAAAATTTCTTGATAAGTAAGACTATTATAATAATTACTATATAAGGCAGTACCTCTTTAATAAATTTCTTCATATCTAAATAAAAAATAAGGCTTTATGGCCTTATTCTTGTCCTCTTTCTTTAATTCTGTATTGACCAACTACATTTCTTAAGAAATTTAATTTAGCACGTCTTACTTTACCTTTCTTAACTACTGTTATATTGGCTATACTTGGTGAATGAACTGGGAATATTCTTTCTACACCAACACCATAAGAAACTTTTCTTACAGTAAATGTTTCTGAAATTCCACTACCTTTGCGTGCAATCACAATGCCTTCAAAAGCTTGAATTCTTTCTCTTTTTCCTTCGACGATTTTAACGTCAACCCTAACAGTATCCCCTACTCTAAATTCAGGAACATTAGGATTCATTTGTTTTTTAGTAATTTTATCAATTACATTAGTCATGATATCTCTCCTTTTCTAATAATTTAATCATAAAAACTAATATTTTCAGCGGATTAACTTTTCAACTAACTTAGTTTAGCACATATTATATCTAATTACAAGATTTTTTTTAATACTTTGTATTCGTAAATTTTTTAATTAAGTTCTCATTTTGTTTAATATGGGAATGTGATCTCCTAATTTAGAGAAAATTGTATTTATTATTAACTATATATTAGAGTTTTCTTTAATTAATTAAAAAAGAAAAGTTAATTCAACTCTTCTTCTATTCTTATTAATTGATTATATTTACAAATTCTATCTGTTCTAGACATAGATCCAGTTTTAATTTGTCCTAAATTAAGCCCAACAGCTAAATCAGCAATTGTTGTATCTTCTGTTTCACCACTTCTATGAGAAATAATAGTATTGTAACCATTACTCCTAGCAAGTTCTATTGTTTCTAATGTCTCAGTTATTGTACCTATTTGATTTACTTTTAATAATATGGCATTTCCTGCATGTTTATCTATACCCATTTGAAGACATTTCTTGTTAGTGACAAACAAATCATCACCAACTAATTGAACTTTGTTACCTAGCCTTTGTGTAATCTTAGTAAATCCTTCCCAATCATTTTCATCTACTGGATCCTCTATTGAAATAATAGGATATTTATTTATCAAGTCTTCATAGAAATCTATCAATTCATTGGTAGTTAAACTTCTTCCTTCTCCAACAAGTTCATATTTTCCATCTTTATAAAATTCACTTGCCGCAACATCTATAGCAATATTAACATCGACTCCAGGAATATATCCAGCTTTTTTTATTGCCTCCATAATAAGTTCAAAGCCTTCTGCATTAGAACTTAAGTCTGGTGCGAATCCACCTTCATCACCAACGCCTGTAGAAAGTCCTCTTGAATTTAATACTTTCTTTAAATTATGAAATACTTCTGCACCAACTCGAACTCTTTCTTTTATTGTATCCCTATTAGGTATAATCATAAATTCTTGAAAATCTAATTTATTATCCGCATGGGCACCTCCATTTATTATGTTCATCATTGGTCTAGGAAGAATAGTACCATCTCCAACATATTTATAAAGAGGAATTTTCTTTGATATTGCAGAGGCTTTTAATACTGCCATTGAAATTGCCAATATCGCGTTTGCTCCATATTTTGACTTAGTTTCTGTCCCATCAGCTTCTATCATTGCATAATCAATCTTTCTTTGATCATATGCATCCATCCCAATTACCAAATCTCTTAATGGTCCATTTGCATTCTCTACAGCTTTTAATACTCCTTTACCTAAATATCTTGAACCACCATCTCTTAACTCAAGTGCTTCTCTTTCACCTGTTGAAGCACCGCTTGGCACAGCTGCACGTCCCATACTGCCATCTTCTAGATAAACATCAACCTCTACCGTTGGATTTCCTCTAGAATCTAGAATCTCTCTTGCTACTACATCTGTAATCTTCATCTATAATCACCCTTTCTTTATCTACTTTTTCCTTCTTTAGAATGTTCTTTTTCTTGTTCAAGAACAAGATATTTAATTCTTAATTTCAATTCATCTTCTAAAATCGAAATCTTTTTCTCTATTAATTCAAATTTTTCTTCTTTCATATATTTTTTATATTTATTTATTAATTCCATTCTAAATTTTTCAGCTTCATCTAACGCTAAATATAATCCTTCTCCAGAAGTGTCGTCTGAATCATATAAGCATGACAACATGTTAATAAGATAGTTGAATTTTCTTTTTACTTTTTTATCTATCATTTTTTCTATTAAAGAAGGATTTATTAAGATCATTTTATTTACATTGATTGCATCCTGAAATTTCACATTGTTTTTAGGTGTAATATTATATCCTTTAATCTTGTCATATTCAAAATATTTTATTTCTTTCTCATCTTTATTTTTTATTACTAGAAATTTTTGATTAATTGCCAATATCATTCACCTCTTCTTTCAAAAGATCAGGTCTTCTTTCTCTTGTCCTTCTAATTTGTTCTTCTAATCTATATTTTTCTATTTCTTTATGATTACCTGAAAGTAATACTTCTGGCACCTTCATACCTCTAAAATCCCTGGGTTTAGTATATGTTGGATAATCTAATAAATTATTATTAAACGAATCGCACTCATGTGAGGATTTTTCTATTACTCCATCAACCAATCTAACAACAGAATCTACTATAATCATACTTGGTATTTCTCCACCAGTAAGTACATAATCTCCAATACTTAGCTCAAAATCTGCAAGCGTTCTAATTCTCTCATCAAAGCCTTCATAATGCCCACATATCAATATTAGATGTTCATAGTGTGACAATGAATAAGCAATTTCTTGTTTATAAGGTTTCCCATCAGGAGTTAATAGAATCACTTTTGTATTATCTTTTTTCAAGCTCTCTACCGCATCAAATAATGGCTGAGGAGCAAGGACCATACCTGCCCCTCCCCCATATGGAGTATCATCAACTTTACCATGAGGATCTTTTGTATAGTCTCTAAAATTTACTATGTTTATCTCTACCAACTTTTTATCTATTGCCCTTTTTATAATTGATTCTGTTAAAAAGCCATCAAACATAGAAGGAAATAATGTTAAAATATCTATCTTAAGCATCAAACATTCCTCCTTTAAATACAATCTTATTGTTATTCTTGTCTACAAACTCTATAAAATCTTTATGATAAGGTACAAGAGTTTTATTGTTTTTATTAAAAATTTCTATTACTTTATAATTAATTCCTGTATTATAAATATCTTTTACTATTCCAATATATCTATCTTGTACATAAGCTTCCATTCCTATTATATCACAAATTAATATATCATTATTATCAATATTTAATTCTTCTTTTAAAATATAAACAGGTTCTTTCATATATTTTAAAACCTCATTTATGTTGTTGTAACCCTCTAAAGTTATCATATCATATTGTTTATGATGTCTATATGTATCAATAACCTCTTTAATATGATTTTTCCCTATATATATATTGGCTTTTGTTTTAAATACTTTATCCTTATATTCAAAATCACTTATTATCTTTATTTCTCCCTTTATTCCATGGGTACTAACTATTTTTCCAATATACACATATTCCATACTATCACCTACTTATTTTTTTGATTATTAAACACATTATCAAGTTGTTTTGATACTTTGTCACAAGATAATCCTATATTAGTCTTATACAATACCAATTCTTGTAGTTCTGAATACTTTTCTGGCATATGTTCTAGACAAATATCTGTTAAGAATTTTTGAGCTCTAAGAGTAGATTTATTTAAAATTAAGTTATTTTCTTCACTTGCTACTGCAGCAATATCACAATTTCTGAAAAACTCTAATACTTCTTTTTCATCTTTATATTGTAGTAAAAAATCTTTTAGTTTGAAAAAGCCTTCTTTAAAAAACATATCCTTTAAATTCTGTTCACCCACTATTATTTCTAATTGTCTAACAAGAATGTTTGCATAGAAATATGGAGGAATATCAAAAGTCTTTTTTTCTAGATTGTATTGATAAATTAAATCATCTTTATTTAGATGCTTACTACAAAGAAATTCAACATATCCCTCTGTTAAACCTTCCCCAAACGATATTTTCCCATTTAATGAACAGTAAGCAAATCCACTATGTAATATTTTGTTTTTTTTATCTAGGTATGTAGATGCAACATGAATAAGTTCATGGTAAACGGTAGCTAATTCATTGTGAGTAAAATAACAAATATTTTCATTTTCATTAAGAAGATACATTCCGTGTATTTTCTTGCTTATTAATCGTTCTATCTCTAAAGTTTCTAAATTATAATATAATACATTTCTATATTCATATAAATTTCTACTAAATACATCTAGTGCTCCAAACAAGATGTCTTTATCTTCTAGATTTTTAGCAATAGTGGACATATTCGTGTACTTCTTATAATCAAAATAATGTTCTATATTCTTTCTGCTTAAATTAAAGTGCACATAGGCAGGCAACGGCTTAAAGACCTTTATTTTAGTCAACATTTCTATTCAACTCATAAAGTAGAATACTAGTTGCTACTGCAACGTTTAAGCTCTCTACTTTTTCATTCATATCAATATACAAAAATTTATCACATTTATCTAATATTTCTCTTCTTATCCCATTACCTTCATTTCCCATCACAAGAGCATATCTTTTTTTGTCTTTTTTATTTAATGTTCTTACATCACTTCCATATTCTACTCTTGTACCATATATTGGATATTCATTATTCTTAAGTTGATCTATTGCTTCGTCAAGTGATTTAGTAATTATGTTTAAATGAAATATCATACCTTGAGTAGAACGTAATACTTTTGGATTATACAAATCTACTGTATCTGGACTCATTATTATAGTATCAACGTCAAATGCCAAACTACTTCTAACAATTGTTCCTAAATTGCCAGGATCTTGTATTCCATCTAATAAAAGTATTTTTTCTCCTTTAATCTCAGTAGATTCATTCATCTTGCATAAAGCCATTATATTGCTAGGAGCATCTAATGAAGAAATTTTATTTATAATTTCATTTGTTACATAAACACAAGGAACATCAAGTGGTAAAACTTCATCTTTTTCTAGTATTAATTCAATTATACTTCCACTTTTATAAGCTTCCAAAACCAAATGTAAGCCTTCTACTATAAATGTCTTTGTCTTTTTCCTATATTTTCTATCTTTCAATTTCATATAAGATTTTATTTTATCATTATCCAAACTAGTTATAAGCATACTATCACCTTTTTTTATTATAATATATTTTTAGTATTCTTTCATCATTTTTCTGACTTTTTTATACTCTGGATAATTTTCTTCCACTAAGCCCCAAAACTTCTTTGAATGATCAGCATAAACAAGATGAGATAATTCATGTACTATTACATAATCTAAACATGAAATATCCTTTTTCATCAGATTTAAATTAAGTGTCACTCTATGTGTTTTTACGTTGCACACTCCCCATCTACTCTTCATTTTCCTTATAGTCATCGTTGGATACGGGATTCTTCTTGAAAATTTTGAATAGATAAGATCTAGTCTTTGTAAAAAAAGATCTTGAGCTTGAGTCTTCAACCATTTATCAAAATCAATACTTTTACCAACAAACGCTGTTTTTTCACCAAAAGAAACCGAATCCGAATTAGTATATACCAAATCATATTCACGACCCAAATAATAAAATTTTTTCTCATATTCTTTCTTCTTAGATGCTCTTTCAATCATCTTCTTTATGCTATCTATATTCTCATTTATAATTTGATTTATTTTTTTATCAGAAGTAAAAATATTGGTTGTAACTAAAATTGTCAAATCTTCTTTAACCCTAATATAGGTATTTCTATTAGTTCTTTTTTTTACTATTTCTAACTTATAAAATTTATCATCTATTTGTAATTTCATAATATCTACCACCTAAATTATCAAAAAGACGAGTTGCCTCGTCTTTTAATTAAATTTTACAGAATTTTAATGTGTCAAACGCAACTATAGTAGCTAATATATATTATCTATTTTCACTTTTAATATAAATATTATTTCTATTTTGTAGATATTTCTATTTCTGTTGTATTTCCTAGTTTATCAGATGCTGTTATAGTGAAATAATTGTAAATTCCTACATCTTTTATAAAACTATAGCTTTTATTTTCTGTCAATACTTTTTCTTCATCAAAAGAACTCCTATCATGCCAAACATTATCTATAGCATTTTTTGTTATTTTTTTCTTATATTTAATGCTATCTAAATTTAATCCGGATTCATTATCTGTAATTATTAATTCAAATTTATCTATTTTTTCATTTTTCGTAATAAATTGATAAGAAATCTTAGGCCCTGTATTATCTACATAGACATTGACACTACACTCTTTTGTATTTCCAACTTTATCACTTATTGTTATAGTAGATGTTTTTGTTGTAGTATTAAATGTTTTAGAATAGCTACTAGCTTTACAGCCACTTTGAGTATCATTGCATGTCACACTTATACTGCGTTTATCTTTTATCCAAGTAGTACTAGCACCAGTAATTTTACCACAACTAGGTTTTGTATTGTCTATATATTTTATTACTTCAGATTTTATGGCTGAAGTTTTACCGGTATTGTTATTTTTAACCATTATTTTTACTGTTTGATTGGAAGTAAATATTTTTGAATTAGATGATTGATAAGTTTTACCTCCGTCAAATGAATAGCTTAATTTAGCATCAGATTTATTTGAAGTTGCTTGAACTTTTAAAGTTACTTTATTTGTCCACGTTTTAACATTACCAGCTACAGATGTTATTTTAACCTCTTCAGCTACAGTGTTATTATTAGAACCCAAGTTAGAGCCGGAATTAATATCAGCATTTGTGTTATTATCTTCACTATTTTGAATTTCTTCTTCATTTGATTCTTGTTCTTCATTTAGTGAAAATTCTTGATATGCAATATTACCAACTTTATCTTTAGCCCAAGCATAATAGGTAGCAGTCGAAGTTGCATTATATTTTATAACCGTATCATTAGTAAGTTCTATCTCATCCCATTTAGTAGGCTCTGTTGGAGATGAGGTTACATTTAAATGAGTAATTCCAGAAGAATCATCTTTAACCTCTATTGTTACAACGCCTCCTTCTATTGATTTAACTATTAAACTAGGCGCAACAGAATCTAACTTATCAAGTTTTACATCATATATTGAAGAGATATTACCATCTATATCTTTTACAAGTATTGAAATATCTTCTGAATCAGTAAAAGTTTTTATATTTTCTTTTTGCCAAGTTTCTCCTCTATCAAATGAATATGCTTCCTCTGCTTGTTCCAATTTAAAAGTTGCTTCTACTTTTAATGTTGTTTCCTTAACCCAATCATCTGGAATACCTTCAACATTATTTATAATTGGAGCATTGGTATCTAACCTAACAATATAAAAATTATAATCTTTATTATCAAATGATATTTTTATATTCTTTATTTCATTTTTAGTCAACAATATGCTCTTATTACAGCCATCTATATTAACTTTTTTTCCTTTATATGTACATATCAATTTAATGGAATCATTTATGCTTTCTATATTATAGTTTTGATTATCTAATGAAAATTCCTCATTGATAGTTCCACCTTCTACTTTAATACTGTCAAGCATAATATTCTTATCGGCTCTAGAAAAGACTAATTTATAAATTATAAAACCAAATATTAAAAGCAATAAAATAATAAATATTATTAAAACTATTATTAGAGGTCTCTTATTTTTCTTTTCTTCCTCTTCAAAATTAGTTTGGTTATTAGAATCATAGGAAGGATATTCATAAGGCATATAATTATTTAAGTTTTGATTGTTCAAATTGTTATTTTCAAAATTTTCGTTATTATAAATTTCATTATTTAGTTGGTTAATATTTTCTTGATTTTCTAAATTATTATCTAAATTATTTTGGTATCCATCGTTCATAGTAACCTCCATTATTATAAGAATATTGTACTACAATAAAAAAATAAAATAAATCTTTTTTTTAGTATATTTTTTATATCTATGTAAAGAATATAAGCAAGGAGTGATTAATATGGATGTTAACATTAGGAGTCATATCATTAATAATTTTCGTGATGATAATGTAGAAGTTTTAAGACGCGCTATAGAAGAATCTATAAAAGAACAAGATGAGATAGCTCTTCCTGGAATGGGTGTCTTTCTTGAAATAATATGGCAAGGTGCAGATGAAGAGTTAAAAACTAAAATGTTATCCATAATAGAGAAACGTATAAAGAGTAATTAAATGTAAAATTATGCCAAACCAGTTAGTATTTATTTACTAATTGGTTTTTATATTATATGATTTAATTATAAGAGAGGGTTTTATGGAAGAAGAAGTAATTTTGAAAATTATAGAAAAATCTAATAATAAGGGTATCAAATTACAAAATATCGAAAAAAATTTGAATTTAGATAACAGGGAGAATTTATTAAAAGTTCTAAATAATCTTGAAATGAATGGAAAAATATTCTTGACTGAAAATGATAAATACATCATATTCCCTGAAGGCTTAGAAATTGGCCAAATATTATGTAGTCACAAAGGAAATAGATATATAAGGCATAACGATATTCAGTTTTATATAGATCCTAATGACATGAACTGCGCATTAGACTTTGATACAGTTGTCTTCAAACCGGATTTTGATCATAAGACTGCCACCATCGAACGAGTATTAAAAAGGGAAAGCAATCAAATAGTATGCGAGCTTCATTCTTGTGGAAAGAAAAAGCAGCTATCTTCATATAATACTCCTAGTAAAATAGATGTAATAATTGATGAAGATAAGTTAAATGATTTTGTAGATGGTGACAGATTTGTAGTAGAAATAGATAATTTATCTTTTCTAAACTCGACTAAAGGAAAAATTATAGAAAAATTAGGTAATAAAAACGATCCTGATATAGAAGAAATTTCTATTGCAAATAGCAAAGGATTTAGTACCAATTATAGTAGTAAGTATTTAGAAGAAATAAAAGCAATTCCAAGCGAAGTTAAAGAAGAAGAAATATTAAATAGATTAGATTTACGTGATGAAGAAATATTTACAATAGATAGTAAATATACTAAAGATATGGATGATGCATTATCACTTAAAATATTACCAAATGGAAATTTTTTGCTAGGAGTTCATATCGCGAATGTATCACATTATGTTAAAAGAAATAGTGAAATATTTAATGATGCAATAAATAGAGGAACTAGTGTGTATATGGCAAATTCAGTAATACCAATGCTACATTTTGTTTTATCTAACGGAATTTGTTCATTAAATCCTGAAGTAGATAGACTCACTAAAAGTTGTATTATGGAAATAACACCAAAAGGAAAAGTTATAAATTATGAAATAAAAGATAGCGTAATAAATTCTAAAAAGAAGATGACATATGAAGAAGTTAATATGATATTAGAAGATGGCATAATTCCATCTGGATATGAGCCTTACATAGAAACACTTCTAAATTTGCATAAATTAACATCAATACTTTCTAAAAATCGTGAGAAGGAAGGATATATTGAATTTGCAAGTAGCGAAATTAAAGTTATAACAGATTCAGCAAACAACCCTATCGAATTTAGAAAAGTTCATCAAGGGCCTGCAGAAAAAATGGTAGAATACTCTATGGTATTAGCAAATGAAGTTGTTGCTTCACATATATACTGGATGGATTTGCCTTTTGTATATCGTATACATGGAGCACCAGATCAATATAAAATAGAAGACACCATGGACTTGCTTCATGAATTGGGGTATAGATTAGATATGCTTAACAATATAAGTAGTCCACACCTACTACAACAAGTTTTAAAACAATTATCTGTAAAAGAAGAATATCAAGCTTTATCTTCATTATTTCTAAGAACCATGTCAAAAGCAAAATACTCTGTAGATAATATAGGCCATTTTGCCTTAGGATTAGATTGCTATACACACTTTACTTCTCCTATTAGGAGAGCTCCAGATTTACTAGTGCATACCTTACTTGATATGTATGAAAATTCAAATATAAATAATATTGATTTTGAAAAATTAGAAGAAAAATTAAAAGAACATTGTAATCACGCTTCTTACAAAGAGCGACAAGCAGATATTGCAGAAATGGAAGTTAACAAATTAAGAATGGTTCAATATATGGAAAATCACATTGGTGATACATTTATGGGAAGAATTTTAGAAATATATCCTAACGAGGTCAATATAATAACAGAAGATAATATATATGCTGTAGTACCAATCGAATATATAGCTGGAAATAATATTAGATACAATTCTTCAAGCAAATCTTTACGCGGAAGTAATGCATCTTACTATATTGGTAATAAAGTAGAATCACAGGTGTTAGCTGTATCGAAAGAAGATAGAAAAGTAATATGTTCAATAGAAAAAAATTTATCGATTAAAAACAAACCAAAAGTTAAAACTTTAAAATTACATTAGAAAAGAACTTCAAATTG
>JAEDKN010000007.1 GCA_016295795.1 Bacilli bacterium | reverse complement strand
CTTTGATTTATATTTATTAATATGTTAAACCCATTTATTAATACAAAAGCTTTATAAAGAAAAGTAGATAATATTCCAATTTCTAGTGGAGTTATCTTTTTATAATTCATTATGAAACCTCCTTATTTAACTTACTTTCTACAATAACTTTAAATTTTATATTTTCATCTTTATGATTTTTATAGTAGTTATAATTATATTTTTTTATTAAATCACGAAAGTATTCTAAATCATTGTTTTCAATAAACTCTTCTAGATATGTCTTAAGCGTTTTGTTGTAAAAATCTGTTATATCTGATCTATCTGTATAATTAGTTAACGTACTATTTATTGTAATTTTTATTTTATTTTCGTTTATTGATATAGTAGTTATAGATTGATCTATTTTTATATTTAAGTTTTCATCTACTAGATTGCATTTACTTATTCTATTTGTTAAAAAATTATAGCTTATGCTTTCCCTTATTGATAAGAGTTTATTCTCACTATATATACTTCTATAACCTAATATTTCTATGTTTTCATCTATTTTTATAGTTGGTACATAACTTATATTTATATTTATAATATCTTCTGATAATTCATCAAAAGTTTTCTTTGACACTATTCCATCATCTTTCGAGTTTGTTTCTATTAATGAATTTATCTCGTTTGCAGTATGCTTAAATATATTTTCACTCTTATAATTTTCTACTATTATTATAGGAAAAGTATTTCTAGAATCATCTCTATTTAAAAAGAATTTTGTAATATTATCGTAGTCATTTGAGTTTAAGTTTTTACTTAATAAGATAAGTTCCAAGTGTGACAAGTTTATATTTTTGGAAGTTAATAAGTAGAGTTTATCAAATGCCTCTTCTAAAGTATTTGCGATTACTTCATAAGTTGTATTTTCTTCTGAATTGTTGATAGTTGGGGTAAGCATATTTATGTCTATTATGTATTTTTCTTCTTTTTTATCTATTCCTATTGTATTTATTATTCCTATATCGTTTAATTCTATATAATTTAAACATCCGGTTGTAATAGTTAGGATTAATACAATAATAATATATTTAATCTTGTTCATAGTTCTTCCCCCTAACAATATTTTTAGATGCTAACATAGGATTACGAAGTCTTTTTTCTCCACCTCTTGTTTTTATTATCGAATCTCTTAGTTCTGTTTTTATAATGGGTGCGATTGGAGCTGTATATGGATATCCGAAAGAATCAATACTACATAATTTAGTTATTAATATCATCATTCCAATAAATAGCCCAAATAGTCCAAAAAATGCAGATAAAATAAGAAGTATTATTCTAAAGTATCTTATTGAATATATTAATGAATTTGAAGTAAATAATAATCCACTTATCATGCTTATTGCGATTACTATAATCATAATAGGGGAGACAATTCCAGCACTAACCGCAGCTTCTCCTATTACTAAACCACCTAGAATTGATACTGAAGTTCCAACTTTAGAAGGTATTCTAGCATCGCTTTCTCTTAATATTTCAAAACAAATTATCATTAAGAAGGCTTCTATAAAACCAGGGAATGGTACACCTAAACGTTGGGATGAAAAATTTATCAATAAATTAATTGGTATAGATTCTGGATTATGAGTAGTAACACTAATGTAATAAGCTGGCAAAAAAATAGCAATTATAAATGCTAAAAGTCTAATTATTCTAATAAAAGTTATATTAAATGATTTTTGATAGTAATCATCTGGTGTATGAAAAAAATCTATAAAGAATGTTGGGATGATCATTGCGTATGGAGTATTATCTACTATTACTACAACTTTTCCTTCTAATAATGCTTGCGCAACAGTATCAGGTCTTTCTGTTATATTTACCGTAGGAAATATGCTTTCTTTGTCTAATAATATTTCCCTTATGTATCCAGTGTCTATAATTCCATCTATATTTATTTTTTCTAATTTTTCTTTTACTTTGTTTACCAATTTATTATCAGCAATTGTTTTCATAAAACAAAGACCAACTTTTGTATTGCTTTCTTTTCCCAACATGAATAAGTTGACTATTAGATTTTCAGTTCTTAATCTTTTTCTTATTAGTCCTAAATTTTTATTGAAATTCTCGGTAAAGGCATCTTTTGGGCCAATTAATGACACTTCTGTTTCTGTTTGTGATATTCCTCTATCTAATACGGATTTTGCTTCTACTGCTATATAACGATCTTCTATTATTAATATACAAAAACCTTGAAAAATATTTTTAAGAATTTCATTTTCTTTGATTTCTTTAATACTATTTGAAGGTAAGTTGTTATAAATATATGTAAATAGAGAGTTATTTGTATTTATAACAGTAAGTTTTTTTAATATGAAATCATTTATGTATTCTCCATCAGATAGAACTTCACTAAATACTAAATATATCTTCTCATTATTTATTAATATATCTCTTATTACAATATCAGCGCTTTTTTGAGTTTCTTCTTTTATTTTTTTTATTATAGAATTCATATAATCACCATTACTAATATTTTGAACTATTGTAAGGTAATTATTCTTTTGAAATGGTTTTGTTTGTGATAGAATAAAGTTAGGAGATTTATTATGAATAGTAATATTTTTAAAATTGAAAAATTAGATCATTTAGGAAGAGGAATAGTAAAGATTAATAATAAAACGACTTTTGTAGAAAATGTATTACCTATGGATATAATTAAAGTTTCTAAAAAAAGCGAAAAGAAAAACTATATAATTGGAAAAGTGGATTCATTTATTGAGTCATCACCTCTTAGAAGGGAATTTTGTACTTATTCATCTATTTGCGGAGGCTGCGATATTTGTAATTTAAAATATTATGAACAACTTGCATATAAAGAAGATAAGATAAGAAATATAGTAAATAAATATTTAAAAGGAAAAGTTGATATAAATAATATTTTATATAATAAAGATAAAGAATATAGAAACAAAATAACTTTGCATATTTGTAATAATAAATTAGGTTTTTATAAAAAAGAAAGTAATAATATAGTTGAAATAGAAAGCTGTACTTTAGCTGACAATGAAATTAATAAAGCTATAAAGAAGATAAGATTTTTTTTATCCAATTATGATAATGATTTAAAAAGTGTTGTTATTAGAACTAGTTCTCTAAAAGAACTTATGATTAATTTTAAAGGTGTTGTAAATGAGGATGATGTAGCTAATTATTTTTCTTTCGCCGATAGTCTTTCTTTAAATGACAAAGTTTTAAAAAGAGGATATATAAAAGAGTCAATAGGAGGCTTTGAGTTTTTGATTTATCCAAATTCGTTTTTTCAAGTTAATTTATTTAATACTATTAATCTTTATAACGAAGTTAAAAGACTTACTTACGGTAAAAAGTATAACAAAATTTTAGATTTATATTGTGGGACAGGTACGATTGGTATAATTTTATCAGATGTTTCTAAAAAGGTTATAGGTATAGAAATCATACCTGATGCAATTGTAGCTGCGAATAAAAATAAAGAAATAAATAATATCAAAAATATTGACTTTATATGTGGAAGAGTAGAGGATAATATTGATAAATTTAATGATGCAGATTTAATAGTGGTTGATCCTCCAAGAAGCGGGTTGGATAATAAAACAATAGATAATATTTTAAGAATAAGACCAAAAGAAATTATTTATGTTTCATGTGATCCAATGACTCTTGTAAGAGATTTAAATTTGTTAGGCAGTGAGTATAAATCTTTAGAATTAACCCCAGTAGATATGTTTCCTAATACTCATCACGTTGAGTGTGTGTGTTTGCTATGCAGAAAGAACTAGCTAAAAGCCTTATAAAATAAGGGTTTTGTGATTTTGAAAAATAAGCTTGATAACACCGTTTTTTGCCAAAACACATGTCGGTAGGTTAGGTTTTATTATAGGGTAGAGTGTGTTTGACATGTTTCCGCATACCAGTTTAGTATTTTGTGTGAATATAAAAAAAGACTGATTTTACATTAAATAAATTGGTCTTTTTTTGATGACTAATTAGTGAAAGGAAGTAGAGAATGGGAAAAGAAAAAGAATTTGAAATTGACTTAGAAGAAGGATATTTTATTGCACCATCGCCAATAGGTAGAAATATGGATCTATCTCTTAGAGCAAAAGGATTGATGTATGTTTTCTTTACTTTACCGCCAGAATGGGATTATTCATTTGGAGGGCTTGTTGCAATTTGCAAAGAAGGCAAATGTGCTGTTCGCACAGCAATAAATGAATTAAAAGAGGCTGGGTACATAGATGTAGAGCTTAATAGAGATTCAAAAGGACTTTTCAAGTATAAATATAAAGTTCATAGAAAACCATCGTTAGAAAGGAATTTAGACAATAATTCACCGATACCCGAAAATCGGTCTTCCGATAATCGGATAACCGAAAATCAGCAGGAATTAAGTAATAATAAATTAAAAGATATAAATGATAAATATGATAAAACATCTAACAAAGAAATAAAACATAATCCTTTAACTGAGGATTTAGTAAAGAAAAAATATGTAGATAATGATAATCATTATGTGTTATTTCTTTTTGATAAATTGTTTAATGAATATTTAGCAAATGGAAAAAGTTATATGGAATTGTTTGGAGCAATTCATTATATAGTTCCAAGAGTAGTTGATAGAAACTTTGTTGATGAAGAAGGAAACAAAATAAATAATAAATATGGCTATTTTAAAACTGCATTAGAATCAAATTTTGAAAAACTGAATAATATTCCGAATGAATTATATTCTGAAAGTGAAGTAGATTCATTATTAAACAATATTTCACATTCTAATGAGAGGGGTGATAGAAGTGAATAAATGTGAAGTAATTGCAATTGCTAATCAAAAAGGAGGAGTTGGTAAGACAACTACCACATTTAATTTAGGAGTAGCATTAGCAAAAAGTGGCAGAAGAGTGTTATTAGTAGATGCAGATCCACAAGGAGATTTAACTACATATATGGGATGGCATAATGCAGATAATCTTCCGATTACCTTATCTACATTGATGGGAAGAAGTATTAATGATTTAGAAATAAATTCAAGTGAAGCAGTTCTTCATCATAATGAAAACATAGATTTAATTCCAACTAATTTAGAATTGGCTTCAATGGAAGTTAGTTTGGTTAATGCAATGAGCAGAGAATATACAATGAAAAACTGCATAGACAATATCAAAGAAAAATATGATTTTGTTTTGATTGATTGTATGCCAAGTTTGGGAATGATAACAATAAATGCACTAGCAAGTGCGGATAAAGTAATAATTCCTGTTCAATCAGAGTTCTTGGCTGCAAAAGGAATGAATCATTTGATGAATACTATTCTTAAAGTAAAAAAGAATATTAATCCTAAATTAGATGTTGCTGGTATTGTATTAACTATTGTAGATGGTAGAAGAAATTTATCAAAAGAAATAAGTAAAGAATTAAAAGAATCATATGGGAAAGTATTTAAATTATATGATACTCAAATACCAAGGGCAGTTAAAGCTGCAGAATCTTCTAGGATGGGAGAGAGTATTCTTTCATATGACAAAGATAGTAATGTAGCAAAAAGTTATATAGAATTAGCAAAGGAGGTATTATCTGATGAACGAATCAGGAATAAAACAAGAAATACCAATGAGCTTCAATCTAGATGATTTTTATACAACTCAAGAACAAAGAAATGAAGAAAAAAAAGAAAAAATAGAAGATATAGATATTTCTACAATTGATAACTTTAAAAATCATCCTTTTAAAGTTCTGGAAAATGAGGAGTTAGAATCATTAAAAGATAGTATAAGAGTCAACGGTTTAATGGAAGCCGTCATATTAAGAAAAAAAGACGATGGCAGATTTGAAATGATTTCAGGTCATAGAAGACTTCTTGCCTGTAAAAAATTAGGATTAAGAACTATACCTAGTAGAGTAAGAAATCTTACTGATGATGAAGCAACAATTTATATGGTAGATAGCAATCTTCATAGAGAAAAAATATTACCTTCTGAAAAAGCATTTGCATATAAGATGAAATTAGATGCAATCAAGCATCAAGGAGCTTATCTCCAACTCAACGAAACTTCTCGCCAAGTTGGCGACAAGTTAAAAAGTGTCGATATATTGTCTGAACAATCCGATGATTCAGCTAGACAAATTCATCGCTATATAAGACTGACTTATTTAATTCCTAAATTATTACAGATGGTAGATAATGCAGAGTTAAATTATAATCCATCAATTGCAATGACACCTGCCGTTTATTTATCATATTTAAAACAGAATGAGCAGAAAATGTTAGCAGAATATATTGAATATAATTTGATTACTCCGAGTACAGAACAAGCTATTAAATTAAAAGATCTTAGTAAAGCAGGAATTCTTAAATCAGAAAATATAAAAACTATTCTTGGTGTTCTAAAAGCAAATCAAATTCAAAAGTTTAAAATTGATGAGTATAAATTATTTAATGTGGTTCCTAAAAATGTTAGTAGAGATAAATTAGAAGATTTTGTCATTAAAGCATGTGAATTTTACTCTAAACATTTACGACAAAAAGATAGAGAAAGATAGAACATATACATGATATGGTGTATGTGAATATCTAATTTGTACTATTGTTATTTAAGAATTGTTAAATATAATGCAAGTTAGAGAGGAATGATAATATGAAAAAGAAAATAATTATTATAATCTTACTAATTTTATTAGTAATAGTTGCAATATGTGGTTTTATATTTTTTTATGAGAATATAGGTAAAATAAAATGTATAGCCTATACTATAAATCAAAAATATAAAGAAAAAGATGATAAAATAGAAGAAATAAAAGAAGATAAAATTGATAAAACCACTTCTGAAGAAGTGAAAGAGGAAAATATAGAATCATGGAAAAATAGTGATTCTTCTAGTAATAAAAAAGTAACAGCTAAATCAAACAATACTAATAAAAAAAATTCAAATACTTCTACAAATACTGGTGCACCTAATGCACATAATGACAAAATAGACAGCGAGAGTGGTGTTGTTGATCAAAATGGCAATAACAAAGAAGAAGAAAAAGTAATTGTTATAAAGAAACAACCTTGGGAAGAATTGGGAGTATCTGAATATGATTGGTATCATAAACCGGTACATTACTGGATGAGAGTAGATTATAATGTTTCAAGTTGTAGCTCTGTTAGTAATTGTGAGTCTTTATGTATAAAGGATGCTGAAGAATTAGCATATACCGAAAATGTTTCATGTATTCAGGTATATACTTACTCTGGAAGTTACTTAGGAGAAATGTTAAAAAGAGATTAAGACAATTTAATAGTTAGGTATATGTGACCTAACTTTTTTATTGCAAAAAATTAGGAGGATTTTATGAAAAATAAGATATTAAGAAATATATTATTCCTATTCTTAGGAATAATTAGTGTTTTTGTATATACTACCAATGTACATGCAGAGACATATAATGGGGGCTTTGTAGAGGGAGATGTAATCGAGACAAAAGTTTATGTTAATAAAAAAGAACCTAGTGGTTATATGAGATGGAAAAGAGTTCGTTCATTAATTCAATATAGTACAGGACAAATTGTATATTGTATGCAACCAATGGTTTTAATTGAAGATGGTGCAATATATAATCTAACTACAGAAGATTATGCAGGTGCTCAAAACTTAACTGCTGCACAATACGATAGAATTAGATTATTAGCTTATTATGGATATGGATATGGAAATCATACAAGTACTGATTGGATTTCAGTAACTCAAGTTGCAATTTGGAGAACTACTAGACCAGATATGGATATATTTTATTCATGGGGACAACAGGGGGCTGATAGAGATGATTCTATATTTGCAGATAAATTTGCTGAATTAGAGAATCTATTAGCAAAGCATTATACAAGGCCAAGTTTTAACACAAAAACTATTGAAACAATTATTGGTAAAACAGAAACTATAGCAGATGGTAATAATGTATTAAATAAATATCAAATTAAATCACAAAACAATGTAAATGCTACAATAAGTGGTAATAACTTAGTAGTAAAAGCCATTGGGGTCGGAACCGGAGAAGTTACATTAGAAAAATCTGAAAGAAGATTTGGTGCAGAACCAATTATTTTCTATGCAGTAGATAGTCAAAATATAATTAAGCCTGGTGATCCAAAACCAGTTTTAGCAAAATTAAACTTAAAAATTAATGGGGGTACTGTTACTGTTCATAAATTAGATGATGATACAAAAGAGAATGTGGGTCAAGGTGAGGCAACGCTTCAGGGAGCTACTTATTCAATATTTAATGAAAAAGACAAGAAAGTGGGAAGTGTTACTACCAGAGAAGATGGAACTGTAAAAAGTGATTATCTTCCTAGCCTTGGCAAATTCTATTTAAAAGAAGAAACACCATCATTCGGATATGAATTAGATACTAGAAAGTATTCATTTGAAATAACGTTAGAAGATTTAAACCCTTCAATTAGTGTTTATGAAAAAGTAATAAAAGTGAAGTATAACTTAACAAAGGTAATAGCTCAGAATAAAACTGGAGATATGAAACCAGAGGTTGGAGTTAAATTTGCTTTTATTGATAAAAATGGAAATATAGTTCAAGAAGTTGAAACTGATAAGGAAGGAAAACTAACTGTAGAACTTCCTTATGGAACATATACAGTAAGACAACTAACAACAACACCAGGACATGAAAAAGTAGAAGATTATATTTTAGAAGTAAAGAAAACGGAAATTATCAATAAAGTTTTGGCAAATGCTGAAATAACAGCAAAATTAAGAGTAGTTAAGATTGATAAAGAAACAAGAGATGTAATTAAAAGAGCAGGAATTAAGTTCAAAGTTCTAAATACTTCTACAAATGAATATGTCTGCCAAACAGTTACATATCCAAATAAAGAGACTTTATGTGAATTTGAAACTGATAAAAATGGTGAATTTATTACTCCAGAAGTTTTAAAGGCGGGTACTTATAAATTAGAAGAAATTGATCAAATAATTGATGGTTATTTATGGAATAAAAATTCTCATGAATTTACTATTGATGAAAATGCTAAGCTTAGAACAGATTCTGAATATGGAATAATATTTGATACAGACTTTGAAAATCAAGTTGTTAAAGGTGAAATAAAGATAGAAAAAGTCGGTAATAATGTTCGAGTAACAAAAGAAGGATTAAGCTATTCCCAAGAAGCATTGGGAGGCGTTAAGTTCTGTATTTATACAAAAGATAATAAAGAAGTTCAATGTGGAACAACTGATGAATCTGGTAAATTATATTTCAGAGACTTAAAACTTGGAGATTATTATGTTAGGGAAGTTGAGACTTTAGAAGGTTATATTTTAGATCAAACAAAGCATGAAATAACATTAAAGTATAAAGATCAATATACTCCAGTTGTTACATATGAAACTATATTAGAGAACCATGTTCCAACTGGTAAATTAGAGTTTACAAAAACAGATTTTTCAGAGTCAAAAACATTACCAAACACAACTATAGAAATATATAGTGAAGATAATATTTTAATCTATAGTGGAAAGACAGATGAAAATGGAAAAATAATAATAGATAAATTACCTATTGGAAAGTTCTATATATTAGAAAAAGAAGCTCCAGAAGGATATGAATTAAATGAAGAAAAAATGTGGTTTGAAATTAAAGAAGATAATGAAGTTATCAAAGCTACTATGAAAGATGAGCAAATCATAGATGTACCAAATACTGAACAAAATAAACCATATAAGAATATATTATATGGAGTCAGTTTAATGATATTTGGAGCAGGAGTAGTTATTTATGCTAGCAAGAAAAATAAAAAGAAATAAGAAGTGCTTGTATATTGTTATTGGCTCTTTAGTTTTTATATTTGGATTTTCTTTAATATCAATTGATTTTGTTAATCCTATTTTAAAAGAGAAAGAAGAAGAAATTGCTTTAAAAGAATTTTTTACTCAAGAAGAAAAACTAGTAGATGATAAAATTGATAAAACCACTTCTAAAGATGTGAAGGATAAGTCAAAATCAAAAGGAAAGTATGATTATATCGCTGTATTAAAAATACCTAAAATTAATTTAGAAAAAGGATTGGTATATAAAACTAGTAAATACAATAACATTAAATATGGAATTGAAATTTTAAAAGAATCAGATAGTCCAGATGTTATAAATGGTAATGTTCTATTAGCGGCTCATTCTGGTACAGCAAATATATCTTATTTTAGAAATTTATATAAAATTAATGTTGGTGATAAAGCAATTATATATTACAATGGTAAAACTTATAACTATAAATTTGTTAAAATATATGATATAGAAAAGACAGGAAATGTCCATGTAAAAAGAAATAATACCGCTTCCACATTAACATTAATTACATGTAGACATAACACAAATAAGCAAATTGTGTTGATTGCAGATTTGCAGATTTAATTGCTTTAAGGAATAATATTATAATACATCATGGGTGATATGTGTATGAAAAAATACAATTATTATAATATGATAATTAATAAAAAAGATAAAAAGAACAAAAATCTAAATATGATTTAGATTTTTAAAGGAGATAATTGGAGAGCTTAAATAGCTCTTTTTTGTTGGAGGAAAGAATGGAAAGGGAAACAGTCATTAGGGATAGATTTAAAGTCTTTAAAACACTCATGAGTTATGGATATAACACAGATTTGAAAATAATAAAATTAGATACAGATGAGCTTGTAATGAAGACTGGATTGAATAGAAGTGAAATTGCCATTGCTATAGGGATAAAAAAATCTTTAAAAACAGGTAAATTAGTCACTTATTTAAATGGATTAGAGGGGGTGAATGAGGGCAAGATAAAAAAATAAACTACTTAAATTTGTTAAAGAAAAAAAGAATAAAAAGGGAGGAATTTAAATGTTAAACCAAATAATTTTAGTAGGAAGATTAACAAGAGATATTGAAGTTCAAAATTCAGAGAATGGAAAAAAATATGTAAATATTAATTTAGCAATTCCAAGAAGTTTTAAGAATGCCGATGGAGTGTATGACACAGACTTTATCTCATTTAAAGCGTTTGATATGGTTGCTGAAAGCACTTCTATGTATTGTAAAAAAGGCGATATTTTAGGAATTAGAGGTAGACTTCAGAGTAGTTCTTTTGAGAAAGAAGATGGCACTAAAGAATTTAGAATAGATGCTATAGCTGAAAAAGTCACATTCTTAAATTCTAAGGCAAAAGACACACCTGAAAGAGAATAAAAATATAAATGGAGTCACTACAGTGGCTCCTTATCATTATTTATAGGAGGAAATTACAATGAATTATTATGTAAATGTTATAGCTAAATTTAACAAAGGATATCATATAGAAGCTACAACACAAGAAGAAGCAATGCAAAAAGCATTAGAATATATAACTGAAGTTGTTACTGATGATGAAGCTGATATAGATAACTTGGATTCCATTTATATGGAAGTGGAACAAATACCAAATACCGATTTAGAAGATGAAAATACTACTGAAGAGTAGTTTTTATCTTTTACTAGCAAGTACTGAATTTGTATTACATCCACAAATTCTAATCAATGGGGAAATCCCCAATCCCCTTTATTTTAATAGGAGGTAAATTATGGCTGAGATATGTGTAATTAAATCATTTAGATTAACTCCAGAACTTGCATACAAACTCGAAGAATTGCATGAGTTATCTGGATTAAGTCAGTCTGAAATTGTAAGACTATCTTTAACTGGAATGAAAACAATTAAAGAAAAGCCTTCAAAAGAATTATTAAGTTCATTATTAAAACTAAATAATATTGGAAATAATATAAATCAAATTGCACGACATGCAAATACTTTCGATGAGATTGATTACAATACACTAAAAGTATGTGTAGCTAATTTAAATAGTATGGTAAATGATATTAGAAGACATTATTTATAGATGGCTTATTGTAAAATAAAAAGTGTTAAGAATAATCTTAAAAGAGTAATTGATTATGTTGCAAATAGTGAAAAAACAGATGAAGATATCTATTTAGAATTACATAAGGAACTAAATTATGTAGCAAAAGATTCTAAAACAGAAAACAAATTGTATGTTGATGGAATAAACTGCGATCCAACTAGAGCAAGAGAAGAGTTTATAAAAACAAAAGAAAGATTCAATAAGACAAAAGGAATAATTGCTTTTCATGCAATTGTATCTTATAAACCAGGAGAAACAACTCCAGATGAAGCTCATAGTGTTGGAATAGAAATTGCGAATCAAATGTGGGGAGATAGATTCCAAGTAGTAGTTGCTACACATTTAGATAGAGAACATCTTCATAATCATTTTATAATTAACTCTGTTTCGATGATAGATGGGAAAAGATATTATGATACTAGAACCAGTTATGCCGAATTTCGAAGACTTTGTAATCAAATATGCAAAGAACATCATTTAAGTTATATGGAAGAAAAGAAAACTAAATCAGGAATTAATTATTTAAATTATCAAAAGAAGTCAGATCAAAGTAATTATTCTAAACAAACAAAATCAGATGTCGATATGGCAATAGCTCTTGCAAATTCATATTCTGAATTCATAACTATATTGGAGAATATGAATTATGAAGTTACTGAAAGAGCAAATAAATTAAGTGTTAGAGATTTAGAATATGATCGAAATATTAGAATTGAAAGAAGATTTGGAGAAGACTACACAATTGATAATATAAAGAAACAAATTCTTGGATTATATCTTCCAGAAAAGAAAACATATTATAAAAATTATTTTCAAAGAGATAGTGTTATAGATAATTTATTTAAAATGAATTGTAAAGGGTTGGCTATGCGATATATAAAATATCTTAAATTATTAAATAACTATCCAAAATATATTAAGACAAACAGAGTTTCTTATTCTATGAGATTAGATGTAATGAAGATGGAAAGAATAAGTGAACAAACAATATTATTAGCAAATAATAATATTACATCAAAAGAAGACCTTATTAATTTATATAAATCAATTAAAGAAAAACTACATTATAACCCTGATAATAATGAGTTAAAAAAAGAAATATTACTAATAAATGAAATAAGGCGAAGAGAAGAACTATTAGAGGATAATAGTAAAGAGAATAAAAAGGAAGTGGTGATACATGAACCAGTCAAGTGATGCTGCTGAACAAATTGTAAGAATGTCATTACAAGGATTTGAAGTAGGAGCTAGAATCACAGGTAGCGGTGCAAAAGAGGTTGCAGCTTTACTTTTAGCCGTTATGAAAGATAAGAAAAAAACTGCGGGTAAAACTAACTTAGTTAATATGCTTAAATCTGGTAAGGAATTAAAAGTATTTTCTGTAAGACAAGAAGACTTTAAAAAGTTTACTGAAGAAGCTAAAAGATACGGAGTTCTATATACTGCTTTAATAAATAAGAAAGCAAAAGATGGAGTTACTGATATTTTAGTAAAAGCAGAAGATGCTTCTAAAATTAATAGAATTGTACAAAGATTCAATTTAGCTAGATTTGATGAAGTTGCTATTCGTGGTGAGATTCAAAAGACTAAGGAAATGAAATCCAAAGGAGTTAAACAAAAACCAATTGAAGACAAAATTAAAGAAGAACTTCATAAGAATCCAATCAAGAAAGAAGAACAATCAGTAAACCCCCATTTGGCAAAGACCGAAAAAAGCCCTCAGTCAAAGCCTTTCTTGAAAGAGCAAAAGAATTCAGACAAGGGTAGTAAGATTAAAGAAAGACCTTCTGTTAGAGAAAAGTTAGAAAAATATAAAACAGAAGTTAAACTAAGAGATCAATCTGAGGTTAAGTCTGAAATCAAAAATAAAACTCCAAAGGATAAAACTAGATGAAAAAAGACATATTAAAAGTTATCGAAGTAGATAAAGTTGAATATGGAATAATAATTAATGCATTAAATGAATTTAGAAACAAGCTTTTACGAGAAGGAGAAGATACTGAATTAGTAGATGAATTTATTATTAAAGTATTAGATGCTCCAGAAAACAAAAGATATGTTGATCGAGAAGGTAGGCTTGGAGCTAGATGAAGGAAAGCAAAGACCAAAAGATTCTTTTTATAATTGGTCTTATTCCTGTAATATGGATTGCATTATTAATAGCTCCTTCAGTTAGTGGAGGACTACCAACAATAATTAAGGATTTTCCTAAGACTATGGAGAATCCTTTTTCTATTGTTTTGTGTTCTAACTCAATTAAAACCATTCTTATATTCATTGTTGCCTACATATTAGGAATTGGTATTTATTTATCAACTAAAAGGAATTATAGAAAGAGAGAAGAACACGGTAGTGCAAAATGGGGAGAAGCTAAAGATATAAATAAAAAATATGAGCAAGTTCCTTACTCAACAAATAAGATACTTACTCAAAATGTATGTATTGGATATGATGGAAGAAAACATAGAAGAAATCTAAACACTTTAATAATAGGTGGCTCTGGAGCTGGTAAAACTAGATTTTATGCTAAGCCCAATGTTATGCAAGCAAATACTTCGTTAATAATACTAGATCCTAAAGGTGAGATAGCAAGAGATGAAGGATATTTACTTGAAGAAAAAGGATATACAGTTAAAGTTTTAGATTTGATTAATATGGAAAGAAGTCATTGTTATAATCCATTTGTTTATCTTCAAACAGATAATGACGTGCAAAGATTAGTAACTAACTTATTTAAAGCAACAACACCAAAAGGAAGTCAATCAAATGATCCTTTCTGGGATACTGCTGCTAGTATGCTTTTATTAGCTTTAGTATTCTATTTATGGTATGAAGCCCCAGAAGAAGAACAAAACTTTCCTATGGTAATGGAAATGCTAAGAGCTGGAGAAGTTAGAGAAGATGATGATAGTTATGTTAGTCCACTAGATTTATTATTCAATCAATTAGAAGTTGAAGATAAGAATCATATAGCAGTTAAATACTATAGAGATTATAGAAGTGGTTCAGCAAAGACTTTAAAATCAATTCAAGTAACTCTAGCTTCAAGACTTGAAAAGTTTAATTTATCAAGTTTATCAGCTTTAACACAAACAGATGAATTAGAGTTAGAAACAATTGGAGAAAAAAAGACTGCATTATTTGCAATCATTCCAGATAATGATACATCATTTAACTTTTTAGTAAGTATGTTATATACTCAATTGTTTCAACAATTATTCTATTGTGCGGATCATAAGCATGGAGGAAGACTTCCGGTTCATGTACATTTCTTAATGGATGAATTTGCTAACGTAAGTTTACCAGATGACTTTGATAAGATTCTATCTGTTATGAGATCTAGAGAAGTATCTGTATCAATAATCTTACAAAATTTAGCACAATTAAAAGCATTATTTGAAAAGCAATGGGAATCAATTGTAGGAAACTGTGATGAATTTTTATATCTAGGTGGTAATGAGCAATCTACACATAAATATGTATCTGAATTGCTAGGTAAAGAAACAATTGATTTAAATACTTATGGTAAAAGCACAGGACATAGTGGAAACTACTCAACTAATTATCAATTAAATGGTAGAGAGCTACTTACACCTGACGAGGTACGACTTTTAGATAATAAATATGCAATTCTATTCATTAGAGGTGAAAGACCTGTAATGGACTTTAAATATGATGTTTTAAAGCATCCAAATGTAGAACTATCAGGAGATGGAAAAGCAAAACCTTATATTCATGGAGAAGTTACAGAATCAATTGCAACTATTGATGTTGATTTAAGTAATGTAGTTATTAATCAAGTGAAAGAATTAACTAAGAAAGAAGAAAAACTTTTAGATGGATATGACATTATATCATCTGAAGAAATTGAAAAATATTTTAAGAATAAAGAAGGGATAAATAATGAAGAAAGTAATTAATAATTTTCAAAAATTTAAAAATGGATTAGGAAAAAAAGGATACAAAAGATTTAAAATCTTTGCATTTGTTCTTATGTTATTGGCTATAGGTGGGACTTCAACTGTTGTATTAGCAGCAGATGATCCTCTATCAGTAGTTAATAATTTATCTAATTTTATATTTGGATTAATTAGAGCAGTAGGAATGATTATTCTAGGATTCTCTATAGTTCAAATTGGATTATCAATCAAGAGTCATGATCCAAGCCAAAGAGCAAATGGATTCTTAACTCTTGCAGGTGGAATTGTTATTACATTTGCAAAAGAAATACTTAATATGATTACTGGAGGATAGAAATATTTTTCTTTTAATAAGGAGGTTTTAAAATGAGTGATAACTGGATAGTACAGAATCTAGAAAATGCGCTGGATACCTGGAATTCTAAATTAGCAGATATATGGAATCTTGTAACTCAAACTCCTGAAACATTTAAAGGTGGAGCTATTTGGAATGTAATAAAAACTATACATGGAGGAATGCAAGCAATAGGGTTAGCCTTATTAGTCTTATTCTTTGTAATTGGTGTTGTGAAGACTTGTGGTTCATTAACAGAAGTAAAGAAGCCAGAACATGCTTTAAAACTTTTCATAAGATTTGCAATTGCTAAAATTGTTGTTACTTATGGAATGGATTTAATGTTGGCAATATTTAAGATATCTCAAGGAATGGTATCAAAAATTATCTCGCTTGCAAATATTAGTGGATCAACAAAATCAGTTCTACCAAGTGCGATGATAACAGCTATAGAAGATTGTGGTTTTTTTGAATCAATTCCGTTATGGGCAGTTACATTAATTGGAGGATTGGTAGTTACAATTTTATCTTTCATAATGATAATGACTGTATATGGTAGATTCTTTAAATTATATCTTTATACAGCAATGGCACCAGTTCCACTTTCAACATTTGCAGGAGAGCCAACTCAATCAGTAGGAAAAAGTTTCTTGAAAAGTTATGCTGCTGTTTGTTTAGAAGGAGTAATAATAATTCTTTCGTGTATTATATTCTCATTATTTGCTAGTTCACCACCTGTGGTTGATACAAATGCAGCAGCAGTAACACAAGTTTGGACATATATAGGACAATTGGTGTTTAATATGTTAGTACTTGTAGGGACTATTAAAATGTCAGATCGAGTTGTAAGAGAAATGATGGGATTGTAAATTATAAATATTAATGTATAATATTATCTGTGCATTAGCACATATTAAATTTGCATTTCTTGGTAAAGGTACTATTGGTACTATTGAAGCACTTACTTCCAGAACATGCATTAGTAATAGATGTTTTATTAATAATGATTGATGAAGGTGGAATTATTGTGGATATAGTTTTGAGCGAATGGTTTTTAAAAAGGGCACTTGTGGTAGGTGTTACTATAGTAACCTGTGTATGTATATATAAGTCAAGAATGTAGTGCCCCGAAGAGGTTCGAATCCTCAGCCTACCGCCAATTTTAAAAATAGAGAAGAGTTCTTCTCTTTTTTTGTGATTTGAGATATAATATATAACTGAAAAATTGGAAGTGATATAGTGGATAAAGAATACTTAATACAATGTATTGAAGAAGAAGGAGAAAGTAGTTTTTTTGACTTTAAGAAAGATATATACGATTTTAAAAATAATAAAGAAAAAGAAGAATTTATTAAAGATATACTATGCTTTGCAAATGGTCATTCTACTGGTGATAAATATATTATAACAGGTGTAAAACTAAAAAAAGACAATATTACTAGAGATATTAATGGAATTACTGAAAGTAAAATACAAGATGGATCTGATTATCAAAATTTGATTGATGATAATGTAGAGCCAAGTTTAATTATTGATTTTACTATAGTTGAATACGATAGAAAGAAAATTGGTGTTTTTAAAATAGGAAAAGAAAATAGAGACAGACCTTATATGTTGAAAAAACAGTTTCAAAATTTAGAAATTGGATTTATGAAAATGAGAGTAGGTCAAAGAAATGTTAACATCACTAGAAGAGAATTAGATAAAATATATAATTCTAAGATAAAAGAAGAAATGAGTGATATAGTTTTAAAAGGAATTGTTAATGATAATATATCAGATAAATTTGAAATAAAGCACATTGATGAAAGTATATTAAAGGATAGTAATTTAGAATTTAAAGAAAAAGAAATAAGAATATTATTTAATGATATTTCAAAAATTTATGTTGAAGAAACTGTGACCACATTTTGGTCAAATAATGCTATAACAAATAATGTGATAGTAGAGGAAGAAGTAAAAAAAGAAATACTTGAATGCTCAAAAGCATTTAAAATCGAGGTAAATGATGATTTCTTTAAATTGGGAAATCTAACTGAAACTTCGTTAGGAATGGGTTATAGCATACACGGAACAGATGAAGAAAAAACTAAAAATAAATTGATAAACAAATTATATGAAGAGATTATAATCTATAAAGGATTAGTAATGTTAAAAGTAAAATTCGATAAATTATACTTTTCAGAATTACTAGTTCAAAATATAGGGAGCAAATTTGACGATGATGTACATATTACTTTAAAAATCAAAAGAGATGATTTTGTAAACTTTTTAGATTTTCCTGTTCCTAGTGAAGGTATAATAAAACATATTACAGATGGTGATTATTTAGACAATTGGATAAAAATTAAAAAACATGATAGTGTTAATGACTATGATTGTGGTAAGAACTTTGTTTCACCTATGTATCCACGAGTATTTAATTATTTATTACCTGGAAAGGTAATAAATCCTGAGCCAAAAGAATATATAGATTATTATCATGAATATATTGAATATTTAACGAATTATGATATTTTGTTTAAAGATGGCTTTTATTTTATAAAATTTGTGATTAATAAAATCAATCCAAATCAAATGATTTTTTTACCAAGTAGGTTATTTTTTTCAAAAAATGTAAAAAGCATAGAATACGAAATAAATAGTAAATATAATCCTAAAATAAAAAAAGGAAAGATAGAAATAATAGCGAGCTAATTATAGCTCCTTTTTCATTGAGATAGAAATAAAAAGAATAAATTACATATATTTATACTTATGACGATGTCTAACATATAAACAATTAAAGATTAATTCTGCAATTGTTATAAATGATCATGTTGAATTTAAATAAGCTCAAAAAAGTCAGAAGTATTATGTTTCATTAAAGAGTCAGATATCCAGGCTCTTTTTACGTATAAGGAGGGTATTAATGGAAGTAAAAATTAATAAAGAAATACGAAATTATACAGAAAGTGTTTATTTTGGATTATCTTTAAGACAATTTATATTTTCAATTGCAGCTTGCTTAGTAGCTGTATTATTATATTTTGTATTTAAACCATACTTTGGAATTGAAACACTTTCATGGTTATGTATTTTAGGAGCTGCACCTTTTGCAGCAATAGGATTCGTAAAATATAACGGAATGAATGCTGAAGAATTTGTTTTAGCATATATAAGAAATGAATTCTTAACTTCAAAGAAATTAACATATAAACCAACAAATTATTACTACGAACTTTTAAAAGATAAAATAGGGGATGATAAGAAAGATGAAAACAATAAGGAACCTGTTCAAACAGGATAAAGAAAAATTCACTCCACCTAAGAGTGTACAAGATTGTATTCCAGTTCAAACAATTTATAAAGATGGAATATTTCAAGTAAGTAAAAATAAGTACTCTAAATGCTTTAGATTTACTGATATTAATTACGCAGTAGCTTCAAGACCTGATAAAGAAGCTATGTTTTTACAATATTCTGAATTATTAAATAGTTTAGATCCTGGAGCAACTTCAAAAATAACTGTATTAAATAGAAGATTAAATAGAGTAGATTTTGAAAAGAACATTATGATTCCACTTGCAAATGATAGTTTAGATGAATATAGAAAAGAATATAATGCAATGCTACTTAGAAAAGCATTAGGAGCTAATTCTATTATTCAAGAAAAGTTCTTAACTATTTCAGTAAGTAAAAAGAATATTGAAGAAGCAAGAAACTATTTTGCTAGAATCAATGCAGATTTAAATAATCATTTTAATCAATTAGGTTCTAGATGTATTGAATTAACTGGAGAAGATAGATTAAGACTTGCTCATGACTTCTATAGAATTGGAGAAGAAAATATTTTCACTTGGGATATGTTAGATAATATGAGAAAAGGACATTCTTTTAAAGATTATATTTGTCCTGATACATTTGGTTTTGAAAAAGACTATTTTACTATGGGAAATAAATTTGGAAGAGTTTTCTTTTTAAAGGATTATGCTTCATATATCAAAGATGACATGGTAGCAGAATTAACTGATTTAAATAGAAATTTAGTATTGTCTATTGATGTTATTCCAATACCAATGGATGAAGCTATTAGAGAAGTTGAAAATAGAAGATTAGGTGTAGAAACAAATATAACTAATTGGCAACGAAGACAAAATAACAATAATAACTTTAGTGCAGTTATTCCATACGATATGGAGCAACAAAGACAAGAATCTAAAGAATTCTTAGACGATCTAACTACAAGAGACCAAAGAATGTTTGTATCAGTTCTTACAATGACTTTAATAGCAGATTCTAAAAAAGAATTAGATGAAGATACTGAAAGTTTACTTGCAACTGGTAGAAAACATTTATGTCAGTTAGCTATTTTAAAATGGCAACAAATGGACGGATTAAATACATCTATTCCTTTTGGAGTTAGAAAGATAAATACTCTAAGAACATTAACTACAGAATCACTTGCAGTATTTATGCCTTTTAGAGTACAAGAAATAAATCATGAAAATGGTATCTATTATGGAGATAATGTTATTTCTAAAAATATGATAATTGCAGATAGAAGAGAATTACTAAATGGTAATTCTTTTATATTGGGAGTTTCTGGTAGTGGTAAATCATTTACTGCAAAAAATGAAATAGTATCAATTGCACTTCGTGATCCAAATGCAGATATTATTATAATAGATCCTGAACGTGAATATTCTAAGTTAGTTAATCAATTAGGTGGTCAAGTTGTTAGAATATCGGCAACGAGTGATAATCACATCAATGCAATGGATATGAATTCCGATTATGGTGATGGAGCAAATCCAGTTATTCTTAAATCAGAGTTTATTCTTTCATTATGTGAACACTTAATGGGTGGAAGTAATTTAGGACCAAAAGAAAAATCTATCATTGATAGATGTACTGCTAAAGTTTATCGAGTTTATCAGCAAGGCAATTATCAAGGAGTTCCACCAACATTACAAGATTTTAGAGAAGAACTATTAAGACAAGAAGAACCTGAAGCTAAACAAATTGCACTTGCAATAGAATTATTTACTAATGGATCACTTAATACATTTGCTAAGAATACCAATGTAGATACTAATAGTAGAATAATCTGTTATGATATTTTGGATTTAGGTAAACAATTACTACCAATTGGAATGTTAGTTGTCTTAGATTCTATTCTAAATAGAATAACAACCAATAGAAGTAAAGGAAGAAATACTTATATCTTCATAGATGAAATATATTTATTATTCCAACACGAATACTCTGCTAACTTCTTATTCACTTTATGGAAACGTGTAAGAAAGTATGGAGCATATTGTACTGGTATAACTCAAAATGTAGATGATTTATTACAATCTCATACTGCAAGAACAATGTTAGCTAACTCAGAATTCATTGTAATGTTAAATCAAGCAGCAACAGATAGAACTGAACTGGCAAAACTTCTATCAATATCTGATACTCAATTAAGTTACATAACAAATGTAGGAGTTGGACAAGGATTATTAAAAGTAGGTAGTTCGTTAGTTCCGTTTAAAAATGAATTCCCTAAAGATACTAAATTATATAAACTAATGACTACTAAACCAGGGGAAGGAGAATAATGTCTCTTTAATGATATGGCTATTATCAAGTTTTATGGTAATAGCCTTTTTTATTTATCTTTTAAAGAAAATCATTGAGAATTATGAAAATATGATTGAGAGGGAAAAATATGAGCGATATAAAAACGAAAGATTTAAAACCAAAGTCAGTTAAAGTTTTAGATAAAGCTACTGCATGGACTGAAAGAGTTAAAGATCCGATAGTATATGCTAATGAAAAATCTAAGGATGCAGTTAGTGGAGATGTGAATATAGTTGATTATGGTTCAGATAAGATTAAATATGTTTCTAATCGTGCTAAAGATGAATCAATATATGCTGCTAAAAAAGGTGTAACTAAAACGAAAGATGTAGCAATTAAGAAATATCAAAAGAAAAAGCTAGCAAAAGCGACTAAAACAGATAAAGTAGGTAAAACTATTAAGACTAGTAAAAATACTGCTAAAAAGGCTGAAAAAGCCACTAAGGAAGTTGTCAAATTAAGCAAGCAAATGGCAGAACAAGGAAAGAAACTTGCAATTAAGGCTACTAAAGCAACAGTTAAAGGAACTAAAGCAGCAATTAAAGCAACTATTTCAGCGATTAAGGCAATTATTGTAGGAGTTAAGTCACTAGTTGCCATGTTGGCTGCTGGCGGTGCAGTTGCAATGGTAGCAATAGTTATTATTTGTTTAATAGGATTATTAGTTACATCAATATTTGGAATATTCTTTTCTTCAGATTCTAGTAATCAAGTTAAGATGAGTGATTGTATTGTAGAACTTAATACCAAAATGGACGGCAAGATTGCAGATATAGAAAGAAGAGAAATACATGATGAGGTAGTAATTGAATCAAATCAAGCTCCATGGAAAGATATATTAGCTGTATATGCTACAAGAGTATCTAACGGAAACACTGAAGAAGTTATGACAATAACTCCAGAAAAGAAAAAAATATTAGAAGAAGTATTCTGGGATATGAATACAATAACCTATGAAACAAAAGTAGAAAAATATAAAGCTAAAACTATTGATTCAAGAGTTCATGTAGAATTAAGCGGTAATAGTCATTATCAAAGACCAACTGCTTCAAATATTAAGCATTATGATGTTGAAACAGAAACTGAAGTAGAAAAACGAGTACTTCATATTTATATAAATGCAGTCTCAACCGATACATTAAAAACTAAATATAATTTTAATGCTACACAATTAAAACAGTTTGAAGAATTATCGAGTGATAAATATACTACGATGTGGGCTTCGGCAATATATGGAGTATATGGTTCAAGTGGAGAAATATCTACTTGGAAACAAAAAGGTAGAGAATGGTCTAATATTAGAATTGGAAATACATCTAAAACAATTGGAGATGTTGGCTGCTTAGTTACATCTGTTTCGATTCTTATCAAAAAGAGTGGAGTGCCTACTAAAGATATTTATCCTTTTAACCCAGGCACATTCGTAACTGCTTTAAATAATGTATATGGATTTGATGGAGCGAATCTTCAATATGGTCCAATATCTAAAGTTGTACCAGGATTTGTATATCAAGATAGAGTAATACTTAGGGATAAAAGCAAATCAGAGAAGTTTGCAACAATTAAAAAGTATTATGAAAACGGATATTATCTTGCTATAGAAGTAGTAGGCGCTACTGAAACAGAACAACATTGGGTAGCATTAGATTATGTAACAGATAATAAAATAATCATGTTAGATCCTGGGAGTGAAGCTACTGATATGTGGAATCAATATGATTGGAATAAAACAACTCAATTTGTATATTTTAAAGCAATCAAATAAATATAAAAAAATAAAATAATATTTTTAATATTTATAAATAACAGCAAAAAATGGTACTCTCAAATAATGCTACCTAATTCTCCTTTTTAGAGGTTTATTTTTGAAGATGACAATGTTAGTCTTTAAGTGTATTAAGGATATCTTTATGTGTTTAATTACTTTTATATTCGGTTCTTAATATAAAAAGTTGTCGGAGGTGATCAAATGATTAAAAAGTTGCGGTAGTAAATATTTCTAGAAATTTAATTTAGATTTATTTTTTAATGTTTGTAATTTATAAAGAAAAGGAGAAGTAAAAAATGATAGAAGATTACGATTATATAATTGATGCTTTTACAAAGCAAGGAGATAACGTTAACCTTGAGGTTGATAATTTAAACGTTGGGTGTATAACATCCAAAAACAATACTTTTGATTTGGACAGTGCTGGAAATTTAACTGTAAATAGTATTACAACTCAACAAGGAGGTTTTCCAACGTTACCTCAGGTTTTAAATTTTATATATCCTGTAGGTTCAATTTATATTTCAGTTAATAGTACAAATCCTGGAGCACTAATGGGTGGAACATGGGAACAAATACAAGATAAATTTTTATTAGCTGCTGGAACAGCATATACTGCAGGTTCAACGGGTGGAGAAGCAACTCATGTATTGACAACTAACGAAATGCCATCACACACACATACAATTAGTTCAAGTGGAGGACATAATCACAATCAATATTTCTTAGAATTTAGATGGCCAACAGCTTCATATAGTGGAAGCAAATCTGTTGGAAGGCCACAATCAGTCGGTGCTCAAAACACAAATGAAAGAGCAACAACATCAAATGGTGCACATACTCACACTCCTGGAAACTCAGGTGGAGGTGTAGCACATAACAACATGCCTCCATATTTAGCAGTATATGTTTGGAAACGTACTGCATAAAAGGAGTAGATAATGAAAAAAGTAGAATTAATAGATAGAAGAGGCTATAAAGAAAAACATTTTCTTAAAGAGGATGGTACTTTTGAAGTAGAAACATATATAAATAATATTCATTATAGAAAAGATAATAGATTTGAAGAAATAGATAATAGTTTAGTTAAAGGAAAAGATGGTTATTATAATGTAGCAAATGATTTTAAAGTGCTTTTTAGAGAAAAGTCAAAGAATTTTTCAATGCGACTTGAAAAAAATGATTACTATATTGAATTAAAAATGCCTAATACTAGTAATTACAAATTAGAAAAAAAAGAAAAAGAGTTTAGTTCAAAAATATCGGATCAAATTGTATATAAAAATATAAATAAAGGTATTGACATAAAATATAATTTGATTTCGTCAAAGGTCAAAGAAACGATTGTTTTGAATGAAAAAAATATTGATTATAGTTCATTAATATTTGATATTGAAACAAATTTAAAGCTTTTACTTAAAGATGACTCAATTGTTGCAAAAGATAAGAAAAATATTGTTTTATCTTTTGATAAACCTTTTATGATTGATTCTAAGAACGAAATAAATTCAGATGTTCATTATAAATTGATAAATAATGATAATAATTATAGATTGGAACTTATTTTTGACTCTGATTGGCTTAATTCTGAAAATACAAAATATCCTGTATATATTGATCCAACTATTCAATGTGATACTACAACTGGTATGGCAGACACGTATATTTATCCAGGAGATTCAGCAAATAAAGGTGGATACCCATATGTAAGTGCTGGTGTAGAAAAAGTTAATGGGGTAGATAGAGTTAATAGAGGTTTAATGAAATTTACATTGCCTTTGTTAGGAACTAGCGATGAAATTGTAAAAGCTCAACTCGATTTGACTCAAACACTAGCTAGTAATGAAGATGTTATGCCAAAAGTAACGGAAATTCATAGAGTAACTTCTGACTGGGCTGAGAATACAGCAACATGGGCAAATATGAGTAATAATTTTGATGCGACAGTTGAGGCAATCAATTATTCCAATCGTACTGTAATAGGTGCAGGAGGAGATTATCCAGGAGTTTCTTTAAATGAATGTAATATAACTAATTTAGTTAAAAAATGGTATGAGGATAAAGAAAATTATGGAATAATGTTAAAAAGCCCAAATGAAGTTTATATTGATGATAATTTTCCGCAATTCTATTCTCAGGAGTTCACTTTTCCTGAAGAATATATGCCTAAATTACTTATCACATATAGAAATCATAATGGATTAGAAGAATACTTGAATTATAAGGAACAAATATTTTCTTTAGGAAGTACATATGTAAATACCTTTAATGGTAATCTTGTTGGAATATTTAAACTTGCGGAAACAGTTGCAAGCAGATATTCTGCTGTTGTTAACTTAATATATAATACGCACGATGTTATATTGAATAACACTTCAATTTTTGGCAAGGGATTTAGGTTGAATTATGATGAAAGAATAAATGAAATAACTTCTAACGTTATTGAATATTATGATTATGATGGAACGGTTCATTATTTATTTAAGCCAGAATCTGATACAAAATTTTATGACGAAGACGGACTTAATTTGATAGCAGAAAAAGTATCTAATACTTATAAATTATCAGATAAATATAATAATCAAAAAATCTATACTTTATCAGGAAATGTGTATTATTTGTCGTTATTAAAAGATTCTGAATCAAACGAAATTACAATAACTCGTAATTCTCTTAATAATATAACAAAAATTGTTGATTCTAGTTTAGATGAAATAAATGTTTTATACGAAAATAATAAAATAACATTTAGTGGGCCAACTTACAGTACCGAATTAAATTTTAGCAATGGTAAATTGGTTGAAATTGAATCTATGTATGGTACTCAAACTATTTCATATAGCAATGATTTAATATCGGATATAATTGACATTACTGGTTTAAAAACTTCTTATTCATATTATGCAAAATCTCCAAGAAAAATTTATGAAATTCATAATTATGGTTTAGACAATAGCTTAGGTAAATCATTTACATTTAGCTATGGACACAATAGTACTAAAATAGTTGATAATTTAGGTAGTACAAATACTTTGATATTTAATGATGTGGGAAACTTGATTTCATTTAATATTATGGATGGTGAGGATGATATAAGTAATGCTTATTCAACTAGCCAAGTATATGGTGAAAGTAACAATATTAATAAAATAATTGATAGCTCTATTTTATCGAAATATGTAAAAAATTATTTGACAAATACTAGTTTTGAAATTCCGGATACTAATTTTATTGCTAGTAGTGAAATGTCAAAAATAGTTTCTGAAGATTTTTCTCATAGTGGAGGAAGTAGTCTTAAACTTTCTTCCATAAGTTTAAACCAGTATGTTGAACAAACTGTAACTGTTCCAAAAGGAAGATTTTATACTTTCTCCGGATATTTTTTAGGAGATATGTGTAGTATTGGATTATATTATGAGGATGAAAATCATGAAACAGTAAGCAATTTTCAAATAATTCAAAGTAACGATGATTTTTGTAAAGAAGATGTTAATATTTATTATGACGAAAATGCTACCAGTGATTTAAAAATAAGGATTAATTTAGATGTACCTGGTATTTGTTATGTTGATGATATACAACTTGAAACTGGTGAGGTTGCTAATGAATATAATATGATTGAAAATTCTGATTTTTCTGCTGGATTATCCGATTGGACTTTACAAGCAAACAAGTATGATAGTGGTGCCCCAGTTCCAGAATCGCAAGTTTTCCAAGTTGTAAATTTTAATAACAATCAAAATACTGCTTTAAAAGTAATGATGAATCCTGATAATTACACAAGTTTTAGTAAATATTATAAAATTAGTGGTGAAGAGGGAGATTTGTATCGAATTTCTTTTTGGTATAAAAACGAAGGAATAGAATGTGACGATCAAATGACTGGAAATAATGTATCTATTTATTTCTTAGAATCGCAAGAATCAGAGGGTACATGTGCACTCTCGAGTCCATCTTTTACTCCTAATAAAAATATTTGGCAGTATTTTTCATATGACTTTATTGCTGAAAATGATTATACAGAAATTGGGTTGATTTTTCATCAAGGAAGAAATGCAAATAATTTTTACATAACTGATTTGTATTTATACAAAGACTCTATTAAAACAAAATTAAACTACGATTCAAATGGTAATCTAATTAATTTAAGCGATATGAAAAATAGAAATGCGACTTTTAATTTTGATAAAAATAATGAACTTATCAAAGCAACAGATTTTAGAGGAGCAAATTTTAGATTTGAATACGATAATATCAATAAATCAAGAAATATTAATTCAATATCATCACTTGGTATATCAAATAAAATTAAATATGATTCTTATGGCAATCCAATTTCAACAATAGTGTGTAAGGAAGTTAGCAATTTAAATCAAAATGGTTTGTTTAAAATTAGGGCTAAAGGTACAAATAAGTATGTAAGTGTTTTAAATAATGCAATTGTATTAAAAGAAGATTCTTGTAGTAACACAGTATGGAATATATTAATTAGTGATGATACTTTTAAGATTCAATACCCAATAGTTGGAAGTTATTTAGGATATTCTGATAACAATGTTGTATTGTTACCAGATGGCGCAAATAATATTTATGAATATATTGAGAATGATAATGGTAGCTATTGTATAAAAAAGTCGAATATTGAATCTTATTTGAAAGCAAATAATAATTTGCTGGAATTTTCAAATGATTATTTAAATGATAGTGAATTTGAATTCTTTTTTGAAGAAGTCGGTAATGAATTTATTGAAACTGATGCAACTTATGGTTTGCAAGGAAAATTTGTAACAAGTGTTACTGATTCACTATTAAATAAAACTTTATATAATGTTAATTCTACAAGCGGGTTGTTGAATTCATCCATAAATGCTAATGGTGTACAGAAAACATATCAATATGATCAACAAGATCGCTTATCAACAGTTAGTGTTGAAGATAGAAGTACTTCGTTTAATTATACTAATAATTTGCTTTCAAAAATATCTCAAAATGGGTTGGAATACATTTTTACATACGATAACTTTTTAAATCTAAGTAATGTATCGATAGGGAACAATATTTCTTTAATAACAAGCGTATATAATCAAAATACAGGTAAGTTACAGTCTACTACTTATGGAAATAATTCAAGCATTTTATATCAATATGATGAGTTTAATAGAATTAAATCTGTAACAAAAAGCGGAAATAAAGTTTACAATTATAAATATGATAATAATGGAAATATATCAAAAATTTTATTTGGTGACCATATGTTTAGATGGAGGTATGACACAAATAAAAGAATTTCTAATTATAAATTTGATGAATTTGAAACTAATTATGATTATGATTCTAATAATAATATAACTTTAAAATCATCTAAATTAGATAATTTTAATAATTTAATTGAATGCACTTATAACACTGATAATTCTATGACTTCAATGGAAATAAACGGAAGTATTGTTGATTACTCTTATGATTCTATTGGAAGAATTATTGAAAAGAAAATATTAAATCCTTTATTTTCTACAAAGTATGAATATACGTCAATTGGTAAAAGAACCTCTGAATTAATCAAAACCATAAAAAATGGTAATAATGAGTTTAAATATAAGTATAATAATTTAAATTATATTACTCATGTCTATTGCAATAATGTTTTAATAAAAGAATATTACTATGATTGTTATAATGAATTAATAGAAGAAATAGATATTCCTCTTTCTCAAAAAATTCAGTATACTTATGATAATAATGGTAATTTATTAAGCAAGAAAGTTACAGATACAAATACACAATCAATTATTTCTAATATTCTATACCAATATAGTAATAATAATTGGAAAGACCAATTGACACAATATAATGGTATTAATATTAGTTATGATAACATTGGAAATCAAATAACATATGGTAACAATATTTCAATGACATGGCAAGATGGAAGAAATCTAGCAACATATACTGATTCATCAAATAATTTGCAAGTTAGTTATGATTATAATTGCGATGGAATAAGACTACAAAAAACAGTTAATGGTATAACTACAAAATATTATATTAATGGTACTGATATAATATATGAGAAAAAAGGTAATAATATTATTTACTATTTTTATGACTTTACAGGTATTGCTGGATTGATATATAATAATAACGTATACTACTTTGTTAAAAATGCACAAAATGATATTATTGGTATATTAGATTCTAACGGTACACAAGTTGTTTCATATTCATATGATTCATGGGGTAAAGTATTGTCTGTTAACGATTCACAGGGACAACCTATAACTGATTTGACTAATATTGCACATATAAATCCTTTTAGATATAGAGGATATTATTATGATATAGAAACTAAATTGTATTATTTAAATACTAGATATTATAATCCTGAATTTGGAAGATTTATAAGTGCTGATGGTATTATTGCATTTGACGATGTTTCTATTAGTACTAATCTTTATGCATATGTTTCAAATAATCCTATTATGTTTTCTGATCCAATGGGTACGTTTAAATTAAAAAATATATTTACATGGATTCAGGTCAAATATATTCAGCTTACAAATCCAACATATATACGAAAAAAAGTAAAAAGCATTGTTAAAAATTTAGTAAAAGCTGTGGTTGATTGTTTTGTTTTCGAAATTTCCAATGTTGGCTCTGGTTTCGCATTTGAATATGAAAATCTCGGTGGAGAAGATGGCTTAAAAGACGTTACAAAAGTTACAAAAGATGGTGCTGTTTGTTCTCTTGTAGAAACAAAAAATATTTTGGGATTCGGAACAACAAAAACTTCTAATTTTAAAGATTGTGATAAAGGACGAGGTGAATATACTGGTGAAATATCAGAAACAATAGATGTGTTAGGATTTAGTTTTGATAAATCATCTAAAAATCTAAAAGAGGCAATTGAAAATTCTACATATTTTGTAGGCTTTTCAAAAGTTTTTCAATATGAAAATGCGACAACTTATATAAAAATAGGATGGGATATTCCAATATTTAAAATATTGACATCTGATTAAAAAAAATATGGAGGAACTTATATATGAAATCTACTACATTGGAAGATAAGTTAAAAAATCTATTTGTGTTCTTTTTTGATTTATATTTTCTTGCACTTTTTATTGAAATAATTATATCTTTCTTATTAGAAAAATTCACTTTTTACGGAACAAATTTTTATAAGAATGATTATGTGGCCACTTCGTTAATTCGTTCAAAAATTAATTTTTACATAGGTATTCTTATTGTTTCATTAAGAAATCTTGTGTTTAAAGGAAAATATACTTTAAGAGGTGTTATGAAACTTGAAATAATAGATAAGAATAACAAAACACCAAATAAATGGATATTAACAATTAGAGATTTTATAAATTATAGACTCCTTCCATTGAATGTTTTATTAATATTAATTTTTAACAAGACAATTGGAGATTATATTTTCAAAACGTTAGTTGTAAGCAAAAAAAATAGTTAGCTATACTATAACATTGTTTTATTAACTATTAATAAAATTATAAAGGTGTAATATGAATAAAAAATTTTTTTCAATTATTTCAATAGTTTTTATATTTTTGGGGTTGTTTTGTTTTATTTGTTTTTGTAATAGGACTAATAATTATGAAAAAGCAAGAAGAGATTCAATACAGTTTCTTAATGCAAATATTAAAGATTTGAAAGTAATATTAGACAAAGATAGTATTGACAACGTAAAAGAATGCTCTAAATATAAAAAAATAGAATATTGTTTTAGTAATTCAAATTACAATGGAAAAGAATATGTGGATTTTGAAGTTAATTCGCAAGGATTTCTTGGTGGTCAGTATTGGGGAATTATATATTCAAAAAACGATGATATAATAGGCCATAATAAAATCGAAATATATGATCAATATATGGATGAAGGTACTGGTAACAATATTCTTATAACTGAAAAAATAAAAAAGAATTGGTATTTCTACTTTATAGATTATGATGGAAAGATAGAATATAAAATAAAATTGAGATAGGTAACTTCATTGCATTATCTTTAATACATAAAAAGCCATTATTCATGGCTTTTTTTAAATATAATATCAAATGAAAGATTACTATATATTTTTGTAAGACTGTAAAGTGAAGTGGTTTTTATTAAATTATTTCCGTTTTCATAATCACAGTATGTGCCAGTTGAAATATTTAATTTATTTGCTACTTGTTCTTGTGTTAATTTATATTCTTTTCTTGCATTTAATAAGAAAGCGGATATTTTTTTAATGTTTATTTCAAGCTCAGAGTAGACATTTTTGGAGCTCATTTTAAAAACATAATCTAAACTTACCTTGTATAAATTACAAAAATCTATAAGTCTATTGAGAGGAATGGTATCATTTCCATTTTCCCATCCTGAAATTGTGGATGGTGCAACTTTCATTTTTTTGGCTTCTTGTTTTTGTGTTAGCCCTGCATCTTCTCTTATTTCTTTTAGTTTTGCAATAATCATATTAAATCACCTAACACAATTATTTCATTTCCAAAGTATAATGCACAAAAACTATGGGATATACGAAAAACGAATGGCGTTTTTAGGGTATTTTATATTAATTTTTAAACTCATTTTTGAGATAATTTTACTGTAAGGAGGTGTTTTATAATGAATGAAAAATGTGATATTGAAAAGATGGGGTTGTATATAGCTAAACGTAGAAAGGAATTACATTTAACTCAAAAACAGCTTGGCGATATATTAGATAGAAGTGATAAGACAATTTCAAAGTGGGAGCGTGGAACTGTTGCTCCCGATATAACATTATTAGTACCGCTTTCTGTTGCACTTAAAACAACTGTAACCGATATTCTAAGTGGAGGAGAAAAAGAGGAAAAGCAAACACCTGATGATTTAACTGTTTCAGGAATAAAACTTTATACTAAGATGGAAAAGAAAAAATTATCAAAAATATTTATGTCTTTACTTATAATAATTATTGCTTTTTTTGGAACAGCATTATTTTTTAATAATTATTATAAATGGCAAGTTTATGATATAACATCAAGTAATAAAGATTATTTTATTAATTCTTATATTTCTGAGAATAAAGAAAGCATGAAATTTGTTGTCAATAGTTTAACCTATTTGCCCGACGATATTGGAACAGAAACTGAACCATGGGTTAATTCTCTTCAATTTATGTTTAATTCTGATGGAAAGACACTTTATTCTAATGACATATCGTTTAATGACTATTTACAATTGCATAGTGCCCTTGATTTAACTCATTTATTTTTTGAATCTGATAAAAAAGTTAAATTAAATAAAGAGAATATGTCGCTAATTATTAGATTTTTTGATAAAAACGAAAAAGAAAATATTATTAAAATTCCATTGAAATATAAGTAATTCGCTTAAATGGAGATAAAATTCTCCGTTTTTGCGGTTTAAAAAAAATATATACTATTGTATCCTCATTTTGAAAGGAGGATATTTTAGTATGAAAAAGAATTTTATACTAGCTTTTGTAGTAGCAAGTATTATGTTTGTTTTCCCAATTCTTGTTAATGCAGAGACTGTTACAGATGATTATGTTGAAACAACAAAATATTTAAAAACAGTTACTCATTATGGCAATAACTTCTTACTATCCAATAATATCAATTCTTCTATGACCTATGAAGTAAGTGAAAACGAATATAACAACGCTGGAGATAGGCCAATAATAACAAGAGATGCATCTGGTGCAGTTGAAACAACTTATAAAAGAATGACTGTATCAATTGCAAAAAATGGTAGTTATTATAGATACAAAAATATCTTGGTTTGGAAAACAATTCCGTCACAAAGAAGCTATGATATTATAGGTATCGGGTTTTATAGCAATTTAAAACTTCATTCTAGCGTTAATTTTATTCAAGAATATTGCTATTCTGGAGGAAGTTGTACTAGTAGTACTTCTCATAATCCACAAACATTCACTGCTGGTGCTGGAACAACATTTAAATTGGCTAGCGGATCATTAAGTACTTTGAAGGCAACTATTTATTTTGATTTAGAAAAGAAAACATCAGCTACTTTAGTCAGCCAAGATGCATATGGAGATTATTCACATGCAACTTCGTCAATATCATTGACAAATGCAAAAAAATATTCTGTTGTTGGTTCTAGCGGAATTGTTTTAGATTCATCAATAACTAGTTACTACGATAGCATGGGATGCGCTCATGCTCATTGGACTGGTACATGGTAAAAATTAAAAGGATTATTTCCTTTTGATTTTTTTTTGTAGTTTTATTTCAAAGAAAAGAGAAGCAAAAGTATTTATAAATCTAAACTATATCCTATTAAAACTAGTTTATTATTTACATTTTTAATTTGCTTTATAATAGGAAAACATTTATGTATGGGCTAAACAAAGAGAAAACAAAAAATATTTATCAAACACAAATAGATTTAACTAATTTAAGAGTAAAAATTGTTTATTTTTATGTAAACAAATTTTGCTCTTTTTTTTATATAAGTAGGACACAAATGATAAGAGCCCCACCTTCCTATCAATTTTTTAAAAAATGATAGGAGGTAAAATGATAACTAAAATTAATAGAAGAAAATATAAGGATAATCCATACGATTTATTAATCATTGATGGAAAATATTTTATAAGATTTAAAGATTCAAAGTTAAAAACAAAGATTGTTGAAGTTGATTATAAAGTATATGATGTTTTCAATAAAAGTGAATTAAAAGATATTTCACATATGCATGAATATGAAAGACATATTGAACATTTTGAAATGCATGAATGGGATTTATATCGGAAGTCTAATTATATTTATTCACTAGAAAATGAGGTTGAAAAAAATATATTAACTGAAATATTAATAAATGCTATCAATAGTTTAACTTGTGTTCAGAAAAGACGAATTATTATGTATTATTTTGAAAACAAATCAACAAAAGAAATTGCAGAAAAAGAAAATTGTTCTTCTCATTCTGTGAGGGTTTCTATCAGACAAGCAATAAAAGAATTGGAAAAAATTATAAAAAATAATAATAATTGATGTCCGTTTTTAGACATAAGTGGGGAAATAAGTGAGAAAAGAATATTTGATTTTCTCACTTGTTTTTAATTTGTTCTTTGATAATTCTATAATTAATCATCAAATACATTCTCATTATGACTGGAATACGGTCAGCACTTTAATTGGTTCGCTTGCGATTAAACCAGATTATAAAAATAAGCTTGCTACTTATTATGCAATGAAAAATAATGAGGACAATGATACTTTCGCATAGCCATAGATTCAAACAATGGGTGCGACTCTGTGAGAACCACAGGGAGGTTAGATTCCTATGGTGCCGATTAGCTATTGGCCGTTTGATGATATTAAAAATATACATTTTAAAGATGTTTAATTAGATTTCATTCATATATTGTTGACTATTGCAATTTATAACAGATCTGACCAGTGTTGCTAAAATAATAAAAAAAGTAGTAAAAAATGTAGTTGTAAAAACAAGAGAATAAAGACTACGTAAGGGGTAATTTATAATAAAAAGTATAATAAAATTTAATTTGAATTTTAAAATTAGAATGATATAACAAAGTGCTTAATGAGGCACTTTTTTTGGAGGTAATAAAAAATGATTATAATGATTTTAATTGGCTTAATAATAAGTCTTCTTTTATTGTTTCTTTATTGTTGCTGTAAGATTGCAAGCAATGCTGATAGATATATGGAGGATAATAAAAATGAGAAAAAATTTAATAGATAAGATTTATATAATGATATATATGAAATATTGTAAAATAATGCATAAAAGATTCCTTAAAAGGTTTACAGTAGTTTATAAGTTTAAAAATAAAATAGGGTATTTTACTGATGCAATTGGGATGAATAAGAAAAATGTTATTTCTAAAGCTAGAGTATTAATATATTACTCTGGTTTTTTTGATGAAATTAAAAATTTTAGAGATATAAATAAAATAGATATCATTGCTATAGAAATGGAAGATTAATAATATGAAAAAATATCTTGAATTTGTGAAAACAATGTACAAAAAAGGTGTAATAAATAGTGACATATACAAAAAAATTATAAAAAAAAATAGGAGTAAATATGAGTAACAATATTAATCTTATTGATTTGAGTTTTAAAAAATTTCTTATGAAACTTAATGTTTTAAATTATTTATTTAAAGAAAATATAATTAGTGAAGATGTCTATAAAAAGTCAATTGTACAAATTAATAAATTACACAATAAACAAATTCTATAAAATACTATATCATTCTAGAAAAGGAGCTAAATAATATGGAAATAACATTAATCAAAAAATCTGATAATAAGATTAATAGAAAGACAGGAAAGCCCATTGAAAGACTTAAAGTCGCAGCATATGCAAGAGTAAGTACTGATAATGAAGAACAGCTAAATAGTTATGAATCTCAAAAAAAATATTACAAAGAAAAAATAATGTCTAATTCTAATTGGGATTTTGTTGGTATATATGCTGATGAAGGAATATCAGGAACTCAGGATTATAAAAGAGAAGAGTTTATGAGCATGATAAACGATGGAATAAATAATAAATTTGATTTGTTGTTAACAAAATCTATATCAAGATTTGCCAGAAATACTTTAGATACTCTAAAATATGTTCGTTTATTAAAAGAACATAACATTGCAATTTTCTTTGAAGAAGAAGGTATTAATACATTAGAGATGACAGGAGAGCTATTATTAGCGATTCTTAGTTCTGTAGCACAGCAAGAAAGTGAAACTATTTCAAGCCATGTCAAACTCGGTTTAAAAATGAAGTCTGAACGTGGAGAATTAGTAGGATTTAATAGTTGTTTTGGCTATAGCTACGATAGCAAAACAAATAAAATGGAAATTATAGAAAATGAAGCTCAAATAGTTAAATTGATTTTTAAATTATATCTTGAGGGACATGGGTGTGATTATATAGCAAATAGGTTAAATGAAATGAATATTCCAAAGAGAAAGTCAGGCAAATGGTCATCTGGAACAGTTTTGTGTATAATAAAAAACGAAAAATATATTGGTGATGTTATTCAAGGAAAAACTTATACAATAGATGCAATTACCCATAAAAGACAAAAGAATTTTGGTGAGTCAGAAAAATGGCATATGAAAGATCATCACGAAGCAATAATTAGTAGAGAAGATTTTGAGAAAGCTTGTGAAATAAGAAAAACCAGATGTGGAATAAGAGCGACAGGAAGAAGATTAGGAAACAAAGGAAAAAAATATACATTTAGTGGAAAAATAAAATGTGGATTTTGTGGTACTTCATATTCAAGGAGACGAATGTATAGTAAGTCTGGGGGTATAGTAATATGGGATTGTATTCGAAATATAGAAAGAGGTGTATATGATTGTCCGGAAAGTAAGGCAATGAGAGAATCAATAATAGAAAAAGCATTTGTAGATGCATATAATTTACTTTGTAGCGCAAAAGATTTGAATATAGAAGAATTATTAATTACAATAAAAAAAGCAATGGATAACAATGATAACAGAGAAAAAATATTTAAGTTTAAAAAAAACAAGGATAATTTAATATATCAAAAAAATAGACTGTTAGATTTACTAATAAGAGAAACAATATCCGAAGATATATTTAATGAGAAAAACAAACAATTGGATGATAAAATAGAAAAAGTAGAACATAAAATAGAACAATATACAGTTTTAGAAGAAGATAAAAGCAAAGTAGATAAAGGTATATTAAAAATAAAAGAGACTATAAACACGAAAGAAATTATGTCAAAATTTGACGAAGAAGTTTTTGAAACTTTGGTTGAGTATATTATAATTGGAGGTAGTGTTGATAGACAAAAAGACTCTTGTATGATAAGATTTATTTGTAAATCAGGATTTGATGATAATTCATGTCAGAAACTTACTCAGGAAGATTTTGTGGACAATCAGAATATTGAAAACGGTTCATCACAAAGCTTTATTCCAGTATTAGATTTTTATAGCAATCAAAAATATTATTTATTTGAAAAAGATAATTCTGGAAAATTGCAAAAAATTATGAAAGATAAAGTAAGAGTTAGATTGGAATTAGCAAAATGACATGTCAAAAAACAAACAAACAGGGTATGTATTTTGTGTGCAACGACTATTTCGATACACATAAACATATAAAATAATACATGTCAAAAACCCACAATCTAGCCATGTGGAATGTGTGTGTCTGCTAAAACTGCGTTAAACTATTATAAAATAAGGACAAATGAACTAGTCAGTCAGGTCTAAAAAATACTCAGAAATTATCAAAAAATTGATAAAAAATGATAAAAAATTAATGTTTTTTTAGGCAAGGTAGTATTAGTGAAGATGTTTCCACATACTTGGTTAGGTGGTATGGGTTGTATAATTGAAATTATAAAAGGAGGTTTTAGGTTATAAATAAACTAATGTTAAAAGAAAATATAAAAATTGAGGAAATGATATTTGAAGTAAGAAGTAAACAAGTTATTTTATCATCAGATGTTGCTAAATTATACAAAACTGAGACAAGGATTATAAATCAAACGATTAAAAGAAATATTACGAGGTTTCCTGAAACATTTTGTTTTCAATTAACGGTAGAAGAGGTAGTCAACTTGAAATCACAAATTGTGATCTCAAGTTTAAGAAATGAGATAGTACACGGTGGTACAAGGTATTTACCATATGTTTTAACCGAGCAAGGAATAATGATGTTATCCGGTCTTCTTAAGAGTGATATTGCAGTTAAAGTTAATGTTCAAATTATCGATGCATTTGTTGCTATGGGAAAATATATTTCTAGCACATTAGTAAATCAAAATTTTATCAATAATTTAGAATAAAGCAAGATAAAGAATATATTTCAAGTGTGGATGGAATGTATAAAAAAAATTTATAAGAGAGTAACAAATAGTAATTTGCAATAAATGCCTATATGAAAATTAATCAATTGCAAAGGATTATTTAATATGCCAAGAAACAAAATTGATAAATTAAAATAGTTGAAAAAAATTAATAATAGTAGTATAATATACCTCGCTATTTGATTAAGGGGGATATTATGGCTAATAATGATGTTAAAAAAATCACTTTAGAGTCACTGAAAGAAATGTGTGATGATTTGAAAAAACAACCGAGTGCAATTAATCTTAGTAGTGATGAATTTTCTGATATATTTGATTTAACATTTGATCAATTCTTGAAAGATAAAAATTCGGATTTTAAGACACTATTTAATAATAATTTAAACAATTACTTATTCTCTAAGGTAAACAAATGTGTATACACAAATTTGAAATCTAAAACGGATTCTTCTAAAACAATAAATACACTTCAAAAAATAATTACTGAATTAAGAAAAGAAGGATATGAAACGAGTTTTGAATTGTTTGCTTATCTAATTCATAATAACGATTTATTGAATGAAGCAATTAGTACCTTGATGAACCAAAGAAAAGTAAATATAGAATATTTAGAAACATTAACTAATGACTATGGAGTTTTAACTCTTTTGCAAGTTTATTGTGATGTAAACAACATACAAATAAGCTATGACAGTCAAAATATGGAATCTATTGTCGAATCAGAAACAGGCAATGATAATTTTGGTTTATATTTAAATGATGTCTCTAGAACAAGAAGACTTACTAATGAAGAAGAAGTTAAATATGGAATTTTGGCACATCAAGGGAATAAATATGCAAAAGAAAAACTAATTGAATCAAATCTTAGACTTGTTATTTCTTTGGCAAATAAAACAGGGAATAAGAGTAATTTTCTTGATATAGTTCAAGAGGGAAATATGGGACTCATAAAAGCTTCGGAAAAATTTAATCCTTCTTTTGGATGCAAATTTTCAACTTATGCATATTTTTGGATAAAGGCCTATATTTCAAGATATCTTAAAACTAAAACATCAACAATTCATACTCCAGAGTATGTGTTTGATGCTTTGTACAAATTAAAGAATGCAGAATCAATACTTTCGAAAAAATTGGACCGACTTCCTACTAAACAGGAATTGTCAGAAGAAACAGGAATTTCTGTTGAGAAGATTGATTTATATAATAGAGCCAATAATGTTGTATGTTCTATATATGATACTTGCTTTCCTGATTCGGATGCAACTTGGGATGATTATATTGCCGATGAAAACATTTCAGTAGAAGATGATGCTATTAAAAATATTTTACATGAACAAATTTACAACTTTATTGATTCTAATCTATTGGAAAGAGAAAGTAAAATAATAAAAAATAAATATGGATTTGACAATATGAAAAGAAAAACATCTTTACAGTTTGCTTCGGAGTTTGGTGTTTCACGTCAGCGTATAGAGCAATTACGAGATAGTGGGTTAAATCGTTTGAGGAATTCTGATGAATTATCATCCTTACTAGGAGTTCCGAAAATAAAAAGTAAATGATTGTCATATTTAGTGTAAATCAAGCTAAATATTATTGTGCATTTTATAATTCTATGATACAATATAATTGTCTAGAAGAATAGAACATCTTTTGCATAAAACCGACTAAATTGTACGATAAGGGAGTTTCGATTTTAACTGGTGTTGAAAACTTATGCAGTAACTGTAGTAATAAGGATCCTAAAGGTTAAATAGAAATACCCACCTGCGGAGAGCGGGTTTTTATCGTAGGTGTTCTCTCTTTTGGATAAGAAGTATATAAAAGAATGAGAAGTTTTCATTCTTTTTCTTTTGTGTTAAAATTATTTTGGAAGTGATTATATGTTTGAAAGAATAGAAAATTTAATTGGTAAAGATATGCTTTGTGAAATAAAAAACAAATCCGTTTTAATTATAGGATTAGGTGGTGTTGGTGGGAGCTGTGTATTATCTCTTATTAGGAGTGGAATAGAAAAACTTATAATAGTAGATTTTGATGTAATCGAAGCTTCTAATCTAAATCGACAAGTTATATCTTTCCAAGATGAAATTGGTAATAAAAAAATAGATTCTTGCGAGAGAATTGTAAAAAGAATCAATCCTAATTGTGAAATTATAAAATATGATTGTTTTCTTGATGAAAGTAATATCGAAAGTATTTTTGATAAATATAGAATAGATTATGTTGTGGATGCTTGTGATAGTATTAGAACTAAACAAAGCATTATAAGAACTTGTCTTAATAAAAATATAAAATTTATATCTTGTATGGGTACTGGTAATAAGTTAGATCCGACTAAACTTGAAATAACTGATATTAGAAAAACAGTAAATGATCCGATTGCAAGGATAATACGTAAATGGGTTAAGGATAACAGAATAAATGATAAAATACCTGTTTTGACTTCCAGTGAAGTTCCTTTAAAAAAAGGTAAGATTGTTTCAACTATGTGTTTTGTTCCTAATGTTGCTGGTATTTTAATGGCCAATTATATAATTAGAAATATTATTGATAATAAAAAGAAGATTCAAATTTGAATCTTCTATATTTTTCTATATAAACCAACAGCTTTACCAAGTATTGTTACATCATCTAATATTATTGGAGCCATAGTATCATTTTCTGGTTGTAATCTAATATGATCTTTTTCTTTATAGAACGATTTTAGAGTAACTTCATTATCTTTTGTCATTGCTGCAACTATTTCACCATTATTTGCAGTTTTACTTTTTTCTATTATAACAATATCGTTATCCAATATCCCTTTGTTTATCATTGATTCGCCATGCACATTAAGGGCAAACAATTCTTTTTTTGTATTGACTAAACTAGCGGGAATAGAGAAAAATTCATTAGGTGTTTCGATTGCTTCTATTGGATTGCCTGCAGTTATGTTTCCTAAAAGTGCTATATCAACAACATTATCATCTTTGTTTAAATATTCATTATCAACCAAAATCTCCATTGTTCTGTTTTTAGAGTCATCCTTTCTAAGGTAACCTTTTTCTTCAAGTTTTTTTAAATGAAAATGAATAGTTGCGGGTGAACGTAGATTAAGTTCTTTTCCTATTTCTCTTACGGTAGGTGGATAACCATGACTTGCGATAAACTTCTTAATGGTTTGTAAAATATCGTTTTGTCTACTTGTTAATTTTTCCATAAAATCACCTCTTACAACTGCATTATAGCATAAATAAATATTAGTGTCAAACAAATGTTTACCAAATATAAGCTTGACTTAAATGTTTGATAGTGATATCATATATCCTTAACCCAAAGTTAAGAGATGGAGGATTAAAATGGGAAGAGCAGTACTTGTTTATACAATTGATTTGGAAAACAATCCCAAGTCCGTGACATTAGAAAGTGGAAGTTTGTCTTATATAGACTGTTGTACTAAACGATATAATGGTTCTCTTGATTTAGAGCAATCTTTTGAATATAAAGATAAAATTAGGAGTTTGGGAGAAAATGGAACTATAAAAGCTTATTACATTCAAAGTAATTCATTAAAAGAAGAAATTCCAATATTATATGATGATAATAAGCCTATAATTAAATATGATAATTATTATGATAAACAACTCTCGGAATCAGAAATAAGTCGTAAGCTTCTTTTTAATAGTAAAAACAAGCTTTTTATAAAATCTTTTCTAAAGTCGTCTAAATTAACAAAGTCACTTAATTTTGATATAAAATTATCTTATAATGAATATTTATATGCGTTAAAAAAAGATTTAAAGGCAACTTTATCTGTTGGCGAATATAAAGTTAGTGCCAAGGAGTTATTTATGTTCGCAAGCAATAATTCAAAATTAGGAATTTTAAGGGGAGCTTTTGAAGATTCGTTAGATAAATGGAAGAGAAAGTTTTTATCCATGGATGAAGAAGAACTTTATTACCATTCTAGAAATTTGCGTATACTTATTAATGATTATAATAGTAAAATAAAAAACAGAATATCTATAAAAAATTTAAGACTATATCATTCGTTGTATGAATTGACATCAAGTAGTAAGCAAACTCATGAAATTTTAACTCGTAGTAATGGAAAAAATGTGATGGATGTAAAGATAAAAAAAATGAAAGAAGAAAATGTTGCATAAATATTTCTTCTTTTAAATTTCTAAATTGACAAACATTCGTTTGTGATGTATATTGTATTTAGAGATGATAAATATGAAATATCTAGAAAATTATTTGAATTATTTGGAGTATCAAAAAAATTATTCTCAAGATACAATAAATAGTTATAGAATAGACATTGTAGAGTTTTTTGAATATTTGAATCAAGAATCTATTAAAGTAGAAGATGTTGATTACGATGTTGTTAGATTATGGTTAATGTTTTTAAATGATAAGAAGAATAAAAGTTCAACTGTTTCAAGAAAAATAAGCTCTATGAGAGGCTTTTACAGATATTTAATAAATAATAAAGTTATAGAAAACAATCCGTTTTCCTTGGTTACATTACCTAAAAAAGAAAGAAAATTACCTAGGTTTTTTTATTACAATGAATTAGAAGAGTTATTTCAAGTCCCTAAATTAAATACCTCACTAGGACAAAGAGATAGACTTATTTTAGAGATGCTTTATGCTACCGGTGTTAGAGTATCTGAACTTGTTAATATCAAACTTGATGATATAAGCGGAGAAGAAATAAGAATATTAGGAAAAGGTAACAAAGAAAGAATAGTTCAATTCGGAGATTATGCAGAATCTATATTAGAATTATATTTAAATGAAGGATATAAAAAATTAAATTTAAAAAAGAGTGAATACCTATTTTTAAACAATAGAGGAGAGCAGCTGACAACAAGAGGAGTTAGATATATTTTAGATAATATTATAAATAAAACTTCAATAGACAAGAAAATTTCGCCCCACATGATTAGACATAGCTTTGCGACACATTTGTTAAATGAAGGATGTGATCTTTTAACAGTACAAGAACTTTTAGGACACGAAAGTTTGACTGCTACTTCTATTTATACTCATATTACTAACGATAGACTAAAAGAAGTTTATTTTAAATGTCATCCTAGGGCTAAGAAATAAATTGAAAAGAGTAGTATTTTGTAGTAGAATATAATTGATAATATAAAATAGATGCTAGCGAGGTGTTTGAGATGGGACTATATCAGCAAATAGAAAAAATAGAAGACTTAAAACAACTAAAGAAATACGAAAATCTATTAGAGGAAATCAAGTATTATTTTGATTCTTATAAAGACGTTATTAATGTTTCTGAAGATTTTGATAGTAAAATTTCATATTGTTTATTAAATGGTAGGCGTGGTATTGAATATTATTTAAAAGAATATCTTGATTCTAGTGTCGCAGATCCTTCGTTTTTGTATTTAACTAGCGAAGTTGAAGATTATGCAAAAAACGTACAAAGAATGAATAAAAATTTACCTATGTTGCTACAAATCGCAACTATAATATCCGAGGTTAGTCATGATAAACTTTCTAGTGCAAATGTAGATTCTTTAATAAACTATTTGTCTGAAGAATCTAACAAAAATCCTAGTTTATTCAAAAATAAACAAATTCAAGCGTTCCTATTGTTTATAGGCTTAAATACTATTCCGGAGTATCAAAGCATTTTTGCTTCTATCGAAGATAAATATAAAGAAAGGACTAGTAACAATGAGAATCCTATAAAGGTTTTGATAACTTTATTACAGGAAAATAACATTGAATTAGATGAGAGACTATTATTAAATCACTTTAAAGAAGTACTTGATAAAAAACCTTATTTAGAAAACAAATTAAGAGAAGAATTTCCTAGTAAATTTATTCAAAATAAATTTATATATGAAAGCATGAAATTAAAAGAAAGTGTTCAAAGTAAGTTAAAAGAAGGTTCTGACAGAGAAAGGGTATTAAGAGAAATTCTTCCTAAGGCATATGCACTTGCAAAACTTGCATATAAAAGTGCTGTAAATCAGGATCCATATGATGTACAACTTATTGGGGCTATGGCACTTAACGATGGATATATCGCTGAAATGAAGACTGGAGAAGGAAAAACTCTAACTGCATTTTTAGTAGCATATTTAAATGCACTAACTGGAGAAGGAGTAGATGTAATAACAACTAATGATTATTTGGCAAACCGAGATTACATAAAAAACAAAGGTGCGTTTAATTTGCTTGGTGTAAGTGTTGGAAATGTTAAAGTTGACGATCAAAATATAGAGGAAAAGAAAAATGCTTATAAATGTGATGTCGTTTATGGATCAAGTAATGCAATAGCATTTGATTATCTTAGAGATTTATTTGAAGAAGATTCCAAAAACACAGTTTTAGGTGATAGAATTGCTGGTAAATGTATAATAGATGAGGCAGATCAAATACTTATAAATAATGCTTTAAGCCCTTATCAGTTAAATAGTGGTGAGAAGATTTCAACCAATAAACAAAGAGAAGATAATATTTTTATAAAAGAAAATTTAAAATTAGCATTTGAAATCGAAAGGGTTATTTCTAATTCTTCATATGTTACGTCTAGTGTTGAAGAATTTAAATATTTAGTTGAAAGCAAAAAAGAAAATAAAGATATTAAAAACAAGATCAGAAACAATTCAATTATTGTGTTGAAATCAGATGCTTCAGGGAAAGGAGAAATATACTTAACTCCTAGAGGAGAAGCCGAAATATTTTATTATGCTATGTTGGACGATATTATGCCACTTAGTACTAAAGCAAAAGATTTTTTTGAAAACAATCCAAAATATGTAAAAGATGTAGATTATCTATCTTCAAAAGAAAGATTGGTTCTTACCGTTAGCGGTTTAGAAAAAGCTGTAAAGGAAGTAAAAGAATTTTCAGATTTGGAACAAAATTGGCTAACCAATGAAAAATGTTTAATTATGAGACGTTATGTTTGTAATGCTCTTAGAGCGAGACATCTAATGGTAAGAGGACGAGATTATGAAGTGGGATATAATAAACAAACTGATCAAAATGAGGTGTTTGTGCTACAAGACGGAAGAATACTACCTGATAGTAAATTTACAGAAGGACTTCATCAAGCAATAGAATTAAAAGAAGGTCTAGATATAAGTATAAGAGAAGATGCAAATCTACTAGATAATTCTCTTGCATCAATTTCTAATAGAGGATTGTTATATAGATATAAATCTAGGTGTGGTATGACGGGTACAGCTGATAAAAGTGCGTTTTCTGCAATTTACGGAATGGATACCTTTAATGTTCCAACCAACAAAGAATATTTATATAAAAAGGATTCTATAAATAATAAGCCACCACTTCCTGTAGTTGAGAGACCGACTGAATTATATATTAGTAAAAGAGAAAAAATTCAAGCAATAGTAGAAGATATAGTAGAAAGCAACAAAAAAGGACAGCCTGTATTAGTTGTTACTGATAATTCTGAAGAAGCTAAGTTGATATATGAAACTATACAAGAATTAAATCTTACCGGTAAAGCTAATTTACTTATTGCAGGCAAGAATTTAGAAGAGGAAAATAAGATTATTGCACAAGCAGGGGTTATGGGAGCAATTACAATCGCAACGGAAATGGCAGGCCGTGGAACTGATATAAAACTTGGAGGAGAAAGGAATATAGATAAAACATTGATTTTGGAAGAAGAATTAAAAACAGAAGCAATATGTAAGTGGTTACATGACAAAGGCTATAGTATAAAGGACAACTTTTCAAACGCAAAAGAAGCAATAGCTAAAAATCCAAAATTAATTGAAAAAGATTTAGTAGAAGTAAAGAAACTCTATAATACTAATACAGAATATAAGAAGACAATTGATTCATCTGTAGAAGAAAAATCTTCGTTTGAAATAAATAAACTATACGAAATAGGTGGATTAAAATACATTCAAACCAAACCATTTAAAACATCACGTAATGATAGACAGGGAAGGGGAAGAGTAGGTCGTCAAGGCGAGCCAGGAGAGACTATTATGTATGCTTGTTTTGAAGATTTAGAACGACTAGGAGTTCCGCTTGATGAACAAAATAAGTTATACTCATTATTTGGAAAGAATTCTAAAGAAAGATTTATAAATGATGCAGATGCAGACGGAAAGATTAGTGATGCTATAACAGATGCTCAAAACGTTAATGAGTTTGCAATAGATATGCAAATAGCTTCAACTGATTCTATGGATTTGGCTACTTCTTCAATTGGTGCAATGCTTTTAAATACAAGAAAACAATTATTAGAAACAGAAGATATGACAATAGTTTTCGATAATATGATTAATTCTACTATAGATAGTTTACTTAAAGATAATGTTTCATTAAGAAAACAAAAAAAAGTAGATAAACTAAATTCAAGGATTTCTAGACTTCATTTAGATTCTATTAAATTTAATTCTGATATCGAAAAAATATTTGGTATAGATATAGAACCGGAGGAGATATTTAAAAATTGCACTGATATAGCGGATATAAAATTGTTTATTAGAGACAAAGTGTATGATAAAAAGAAAAGTATGGATATAGGATTCTCGGATTCAAAAATAAATAATAGGATTAAAAGTGTCCTAGTTGAACAGCTTAGTAATACTTATAATAATTTTATAGAATCTGCAAGAGATATAAATCTACAACAGATGAACGATTTTATTGCTCAAAATTTTCAACATGATAGAAGTTTAGAACTTTCTCTTATATACAATGAATGCAAGAAAGAATGCTGGTATAATTCTATTAGAAATATATTTAAACCTGGATTAAAAGAAAAAGAAAACAATAGTGGAGTAGTGTTCCCTTCACAAAATGATACTAATGACAATTATAAGATAAGTATAGATAATTGGACAAAAAAATAGAGTCAACGCTCTATTTTTGTTTTATATATTATTTTGTAATTTATGTTTTTTTGCTCTAATAAAGACAGTCTTTCTTTATCTATGTCAATAGTATATTTTACCTTTTCTGAATATTCTTTAAAAAAAGTATAATCGTTTATTAGATGCTCTAATTCTTTTTGATTTTCATAATCAACATCTATTTCTATTCTATAGCCGTCTACTTGAGTTAATAAATGGGATTTATTTAATACCTCAACTACAGACTTTGAATAAGCCCTAACTAATCCGCCACTTCCAAGTTTTATTCCGCCGAAATATCTTATTACAACACACAAAATATTATTTAAATTATTCTTTAATAAAACTTCCATCATCGGAACTCCTGCAGTTCCACCTGGTTCACCATCATCTGAAGATTTTCTAATATCATCTATTATATATGCATAACAGTAGTGAGTAGCATCTTTATATTTATTTTTAATTTCTTTTATATAATTGTTTACTTCTTCAACACTTTGGACTTTTAATAATTCTGTTATAAAAGTTGATCTGTTTATCTCTATGATGTTTTTAACATTTTCTTTTATTGTTTTCATACCATCACCAAGCCTATTATAACCTAAAAAAAGAACTAAGAATAGTTCTTTTTATCTTGTTAAACTTTTTTGTTCATTTAATCTACTAGCCATTACACCATATAATCTTTGCATTCTAACATCGTCAACTCTAACACCATAAACTCCAGCTAGTTTATCATCTTCAAGATCTGAAACTGAATTCCAATATTCATTATCTCCAAAAAGCATTCCTAGTTGCATTATTTTGAATTCTCTATTGCTCATTTGTGGGTATGAATTAATTGTATTGCTAAGAATATTGTTTATGTCGTTATTTCTGCAAAATATGTGTTCTGGATGATTATCTCCTTTTTGAGCAAAAGCAGCATAACGATTATATAATTCAACTTCTTCTTCTGTTAAAGGTTTCATACCAAATAAATTATATGGATATGCTAAAATTTCCTCTAATCTTGGAGAAAAACTTCTATTATTATCTTTCATTTCAAAACTCCCCTTCCTTTGATTGAGTATTTTAGCACAAATAAATTGTTTTGTCAACAAAAAATAGATAACTAAGGGTATAGAAAAAAAACGCTTTATATTATATAATAATCTTAGTTTGCGAGGAATGATTATGAAGAAATTTAAAGATAAACTTTCGCTTGTTCCTACTAGTCCAGGCTGTTACCAAATGAAGAACAAAGATGGACTAATAATATATGTAGGAAAAGCAAAAAATTTAAAAAGAAGATTAAGCAGCTATTTTAATAAGACTCAAACTGGAAAAACATTAATGTTAGTTAACGATATAGAAGATTTTGAATATATTGTTACTTCAACAGAAATAGAATCACTAATATTAGAAATAACACTTATAAAGAAATATAATCCTAAATATAATATCTTATTAAAAGATGATAAAAGCTATCCTTATATTGAGTTTATAGAAAAACCATATCCCATATTAAAAGTCGTAAGAAATACAAAAAGAAGAAAAAATAAAAACAAACTTTTCGGACCATATCCTAATGTTAAAGCTGCGAAAAGGACTGTTGAGATATTAAATAGAGTATATCCATTAAAAAAGTGTAATTCAATGCCAAAAAGAGAGTGCCTATATTATCATATAGGAGAATGTTTAGGATACTGTCTTAAGGAAAATAAAGATATTGATACATCAAATATGTCTAAAGAAATCATTTCTTTTTTGAGGGGAAATCATAGTTTTATAACTGATAAAATAAAAATAGAGATGGAAAAAGCAAGCGAATCTTTAAATTTTGAGAAAGCTTTAGAATTAAAAGAAATGCTTAATGATATCGAAATAACTCTAAACAAACAAAAAATAGATTTAAATAACAATGAAGACTTTGATATGATAAATTATTACTATCATGACAATTATTTATCGATAATTATATTCTTTATAAGAGGAGGATTGTTATTTGGAAGAGATTATGATATTTTTGAATATTTTTCTCAGCCAGAAGAATCAGTTGTTGAATATATCATTAAATTTTACGAAGAAAAGGGTATAATTCCTAAACAACTTTTAGTGCCAGATGGAATAGATAATGATCTTCTGCAAGAATACTTAAATATAAAAGTATTTACTCCTAAAAAGGGTAAATTAAAAAAACTTATAGATATGGAATATGAAAATGCTAAAGTGGTACTAGAAGAAAAAGAAGAACTTATAAAAAGAAATAATAATGAGAGATTGATGGCAATTAAAATGTTAGAAGAAAAATTAAATATTTCTAATATTCATAGAATAGAAGCTTTTGATAATTCTCATTTATTTGGAACCTTTTACGTGGGTGGTATGGTTGTTTTTGATGATTTTTTGCCAAATAAAAATGAATATAGAAAATATAAAATAGGGCTTGACGTTAAAGATGATTTATCCGCTATGCGAGAAGTGATATATAGACGATATTATAAGGTTTTGATGGAAAACTTAGAGAAACCTGATCTAATAATAGTAGATGGTGGTAAAACTCAAATAACAGTTGCAAAAGAAGTAATAGATTCATTGGGGTTAAATATAAAAGTTGTTGGTCTAGCAAAGAATGACAAACATAAGACAAGCGTTTTGATAGATGAGAATTTGAACGTTATAGATATAGATAAGAGAAGCAATTTATTTTTATTCTTAAATAAGATTCAAGAAGAGGTACATAGATATGCAATTAGTTATCATAGAAATATTAAAAGCAAAGGTATGCTATCAAGTATTCTTGATTTAGCACCTGGAATAGGTGAAGTTAGGAAAAAAGAATTATTAAAGAAGTTTGGCTCTCTTAAGAAAATAAAAGAAGCATCTATTGAAGAATTAGAAACTGTTTTATCAAAAGAAGTTGCAAATAATTTATATAATTATCTTAAAGAAATAAAGTAAAAGAGGTGAAGAAATGTCTAAAGTAGAAGTAATGAGTGTTGATTTATCTAATAAAATTGCAGCCGGAGAAGTAATAGAAAAGACTATGAATGTTGTTAAAGAATTAGTAGAAAATTCGGTTGATGCGGGCAGTAATCTTATTAAGATAGAACTAATTGATAGTGGTGTAAAACAAATAACAGTAACAGATAATGGATGTGGGATGACTAAAGAAGATGCTATATTGGCATTTTCGCGTCATGCTACTAGTAAGTTAAAAACATTAGATGATTTATTTAATATAGATAGTTTGGGTTTTAGAGGAGAAGCGCTTCCTTCAATTGCTGCAGTATCCAATGTTACTCTTAAGACTTCTGATGGAGAGATTGGTACAGAAATAAATGTAGTTGGTGGCAAAATAGTATCTGTAGACTCTTGTGATTTGGTAGAAGGAACAAAGTTTATTGTTAAAGATTTATTTTATAATACTCCTGTGCGTTTGAAATATTTAAAAAATCTTTATTCGGAACTTGCTAATATTACAGAATATGTAAATAAGATGGCATTGTGTTATCCAGATATAAAGTTTGTTCTTATAAATAACGGTAAACAACTTCTTAACACTGAAGGTAGAGGAAATTTGCTCAAAGCTATAAATAGTGTGTTTGGAGTGGAAGTAGCAAAAAAAATGACTAGAATCTATGCAGAAAATGAGGATTACCTAATAAGAGGATTTATATCTTATCCTGAAATGTGCAAACCCAATAGAAATAGTATTATTACTTTTGTGAATGGAAGATATATCAAAAATAATGAGCTTAATAAAGCTGTAATAGAAGCATATCATACTTATTTGACAATAGATAAATACCCAATTGTTGTCTTAGATATAGAAGTTGATCCAATATTGATAGATATAAATATTCATCCTACAAAGATGGATATAAAATTTTCTAAGATAGATACTCTTAAAGAACTTATAATTACTGAGTTTAGAAAGAAACTAGAAGTTCTTAGTTTGATACCTGAGGTTAAAGCTAAAGAAGTAGAGTATAAAAGACCTGGATTTATAGAGGTCGTATCTCAAATTAATGAACAAGATTCTCCAAGTTATAATAATATAGAAGAGGTTAGATTAGATGTTGATAATACCTCGGAAATCGAACCTGACGATGATAATGTTACAGAAGATGAAGGCTCAGAAGTTCGAATAAAGAAAATGTATCCAGTAGGATTAGTCCATGGGACTTATATAATTTGTGAAAATGAAGATGGAATGTATATAATAGATCAACATGCCGCAGCAGAAAGAGTTAACTATGAAAAATATTTTGAAGAAATGAAAAAACCAAAGCACGATATAATAGACTTGCTTGTTCCTATAAAGATAGAACTTCCATCTGATGAATATTTACTATTAAAACAAAACTTAAATATTATGATAGATATGGGTTTTGATATAGAAGAATTTGGTATTAATACTTATATAATTAGAGCTCATCCTACATGGTTACCTAATTATGCAATAGAAGAAGCAATCAAAAAAATTATAAATATAATAATAGAAAAATCTTCTTTTGATTATGGTAAATTTATAGAACGCGTTGCGATTACACTTGCTTGTAAAATGAGTATAAAAGCAAATGATTTTATCACTATGGAAGATATAGAAATTTTATTAGAAAATTTAAGAAATACGAAAAATCCCTTTACATGTCCGCATGGAAGACCTACAATAATAAGTTATTCTAAATATGAATTAGAAAAAATGTTTAAAAGATCTATGAATTAGGTGAAAATATGAATGCAAGAAATTTTTATGTTGAGATGTTTGAACATATGAGACAAAATTTTGAAAAAGAACATTCCGAAGAAGAGCTTTATGATTGGGAATATTCCTTTGAAAACAGATGGTATAGTGATACTTTAGGATCTAGATATAATTATGAATTAGATAAGTATATTAGGAAGAATTTATATTACTATTTAAAAGATAATTATGATAATGATTTACTAAACTCAGAAGAAAAAGCAGAGTTGTTTAGATATTTATATAAGATGGGATATAAAAACTCTCTTTATTCAGAAGATGAACTTATTTTTGGTGATTGTATTGATATTAATTGCTTAGAGGACTTTTTAATAAATGCAGATTGTAAATTTCTATGTACAGCACTAAATCAAGGAAATAATTGTAAAAAATTAATAGATGAGTTAAGACGAGATTTTTATTACGAAATGCGTTGTAAAGATATTGTACCTTCTATGCTAGAGTATATTGATTCTAAAAACATTCAAAATAGAACCTTATATGATTTATTATTTGATGATTTATGTATAATGGATGGATTTGGATTTAATTTAGCTGAATGCTTAGTAAAATGTAATCGCATTGATTCTAATAATTTAAAAAGCATAATAAAAAATATATATATGCATGGTACACAATTAATGTATAGGGAAGAGCTTTTTGATAAATCTTGTGAGTTCTTTTCTATAATTACTGGGAGATATGAGACCAATAATGAATTTTTTTTAGATAAAGAAAAATGTTTAAATTCTTTAAAATCTCTAGGTGAGTTAACTGATGATAATAAAAGAGAAGAAATATTTAAATCCTTTGAAGGAGATCTTTCTTCAAAAGAAAAAGAAAGAATAAAAATATATAAATAATTAAAAGCGTATAATATTACTTATATTTAAAGAGGTGTTTATGTGAGAATAGATGATATAAAATCACCACAAGATATATTGGAATTTATGAAATCTAATATAAAATATGGTTGGCTAGATATTAATGGTGAAACGCATATTAAAAATATGAAAGATTTTAGAAGATTATATAGAACTTCTACTCTCGAAGAAACATTGTCATACGGTATTGGAACTTGTATTGAACAAGTTAATTTAATGAGCAGTTTATTAAATGAATTAAATATACCAAATAAAATGTTTTGTACAAGAATATATGAAGGTAAAGATTTTAATAATTTAGAAGCGGAAGAACATATGCATTGTTTTGTATTATATTATTTAAATGATAAAGTGTATCAAATAGAACACCCCAATCTTAAAAAAATTGGAATCTATGAATTTGATAGCGAAGAAAAGGCTATAGACGAGATTAATAATTATTATGTAAAAATGTCAGGTGGAAAATCAAGGCCAGTTACTGAATTCTTTGAAGTAGAACCAAATTTATCTTTTAAAGAATTTAATAATTATATTAATGAATTAGATCAAAAAATTACTAAAGAAAAATAAATTTATAAAACGAGAAGACGGATTATAATAATCTGTTTTTTTATACTTTAAGCTTATCACTACACTTTCTCATACCAAATTTTGTAAAGTTTCGAAAAAGTTAACAAAATATGGTTGAAAAATGCTCTAGGGGGGAGGTATAATGGTGATATAAGTAAAATAGAAGAGGTGTAAAAGTGAGAGATAGGAAG
>JAEDKN010000062.1 GCA_016295795.1 Bacilli bacterium | reverse complement strand
TTGAATCCAAATTTAGTTAAAATAATAATGGGATATAATGATTTCCTTTCAAATAATTCTCTAGGAAATAATAGTGAGAATAGAGAATCATATTCATCTCTTCATAATGAAGTTATAGAATTGAGAAAACTAAAAAAAGAATTAACATCTTCTAACAATGAATTAACGGAAAGCAACATCCAATTGACTGATAAAAATGTAGAGTTAGAAGAACAACTAGGAAAATATAAAGAAAAAATAAAGAAAATAAATGAAATATCAACTTTATAAGATAAAAAGGTGGTAGTTATGAAAAAGATATTTTCAGTTCTAATCTTGGTATTGCTATTAATTTTAACAGGATGTAGTTTAAAAAGAGATACATTACATTGTAATCTCAACGATGAAAAATTTGATTTGGTATTTGAAAACGGGAAAATAGTGAAATATTTAGACCATAATAACAAAGAGCAAAGCAGTGATATAATTGAAGAGATGAATACTTATTTAAAAGATTCATCTAATAACAAAGAAGCAATTAATACTATTAAAACTTTAGTAATATCTTATGGAGGGGATTGTAACTAATCCTCTCCTTTTAAATATTTATTTAGAATGATTTTAAAATACATAGGATACTCCATATAACAAAAATGTGTAGCATTCTTAATTATAACTAGACCAGAATTTTTTATTAAATAATTCATTTTGTAAGCATCTTTTATAGGAGTGGCTTGATCTTTTTCTCCCCATATTAATAATGTTTCATTATTAATATATTTTAAATATTTAGTTAAATCTTCATTTACAATTTTTATAAAAGTTCTATGAAGAGTAGGTGGAAGAGCTTTATAGTCAGATGATGCAAATATAGAAATTAATTTTTTATTGTATTTATTTCTTGTCTTTAAAGGTAGGAGGCTTCCTAATTTTTTTAATAATTTATATGAATATTGTTTGATTTTTTGAAAAATATTTTTTTTAGGTTTAATTCCAGCTGAAGAGATTAATATTATTTTTTTGAAATTAATATTATAATAACCACTCATCGTAACTATGATTCTTCCTCCAAATGAATGACCTATAACAATTGGACTTTTAATTTTATTTTGTTTCATAAATTCAATTATAATTTCCGCATAGTTATATATTGTTAGATCTTGTTTTGGAAGAGGACTTTTTCCAAATCCTGGATAATCAAAAATATAAATTGAAAATTCATCTTTTAAGTTATCAATTATATTATAAAACGTTTTTCTATTATCTCCCCATCCCGGTAATATTATTAAGTTTTGTTTTTTATTTCCGTATTTTTCGTAATATATTTTATTTTCTTTATAATTAAAATACATGATAATCACCTATAATAGAATATGTAAAATTAGCTAAATTGTTATTAACTGTTGAAAAATAAAAAAGATAAATATATAATAAAAAATAAGTTTTAAGGGAGGTTATTATAGTGGTAGATTGGTTGAAGGATTCAATATTTTATTATTATAAAATATATAAGATATATCATTATATTTACAGTAAAAACGCTGAAGATGAACTAAAAAAGGATAATATTATTTTACAACCTTGGTATATAGATACAATGGAAGAAATAGTAAATGAAAATCATTCATCTAATTTTTTTGATCATAGTGAAAAATATAATTGCTTTGTTATGCTTAGAGATTTACTATTATTATCAATAGATAATTCTGATATAACTACTATTGATAGGTGTAATGATATGATAAGGAGTTTAAATGAATCTTCCGATATAAATTCTGATTATTATATTGGCTTTATTTATCTTCTTACATCTCCAAACAAAAAAAGAACATCATCGATATGTGATGTAACAAAAATAAAAAGATACCTAAGTGAAAATTACAAATTGTTAGAATTTTTATTAGATGAATCTAATGATAAGGAAAAGTTAATTAAAGAATTAATTAATAGCACGGATTTTTCACGTGGTGTTGTTGAACTTACTAAGACAATTCCTGAAGTGTTAAATGATAAAGATATTATGGATAAAATAGAATTTATTTATTATAAAAAAATTTGTCAAGATGATATTAAGTATGATGGTTTTGATTATCAAACAGAAAAATATTTAAAAAAGAACTTAAAAGTTCTAAAAAAGGCTAATAATTAAATTATAAATTTTATCTACTTTGTTTTCTATTTCCAATAAATTATTATAATATTTTGGAGTAGTAATTAACGGAACATCAAGTTCCTTTTTTATTTTGTTTAAGTGTTTTCTTCCTACTTCGTTGAATCTAAGTACACGAATATATTTGATTTCCTTATTTTTTTGTACTTCTTCTTTAGTAAGCGAACACAATATATGAATGAACATTCTAGATAATTTATTGTATGTATATCTTTTGGTTTTTACTGCATTAATTAATTCTTCCATAGAATTGCATTTATCAATAACTTTAAGTATTCTATTTTCAATTCCTTCATCTACAGTTAAATATTTATTTATAGAATTACCTTCAGTGATAATTTTATATTTTAACAGTTTAAAGTAGTCTAGATTTTTTTTCTCTTTCAAAATTTTTGTAACTTCTATAGGAACATAATTAGATATATCTTTGTTTTGTGAAATAGCTTCTCTAATAGCACTAGCACTAGATATTTCTGTACCTAGCAAAGTAGAATGAAAGTCATTTGTTCTCTTTATAGTTATAGGCTTTATATTAGCCTTTTGATTTATTATTGCTTTAATGTAAGAAAGTCCAAGCAAGTCGTTTGGGGTATTAATTGTTTTTCCTGTTAAAACTTGAATTGCTTTAGACATAGCAGTAGGGTAATTTGTACCAGAATCAAGATGTTTTTTAATTTCTTTATTGTAGTCTTCGTTATTCAACTGAACTTGTGCGAGAGTTATTAATTCTTCTACAATATTACATTCGCTTCCAAATACTAAATAATCGACTTTCATGCGTTTTAATATTGAAATAGCTGCATTTGCGAAAATATCTGCGCTTTGTGTAGCAAATATAAATGGAAGTTCTACTACTAAATCTATATT
>JAEDKN010000006.1 GCA_016295795.1 Bacilli bacterium | reverse complement strand
ATAACTTCCTTCTATAACTATCTTATTATCTTCTCTATATCCTCTAAAATTATGAGTGATGGTTTTTGGTGATAACTTTTTGCCTTTTTTAAACAACTTGATTCAGTTGTTTTAGTTTAAAATGTAAGTCAACAGTTTTGTCTTGATGTATTTCAATTTTATCTACTATTTTAAGAATTAACTCTCTTGGTGGATTTTTTCTTGTCTTAAGATATTCTTTTACTATCTCCTGAGTTTCTAATAAATCTTCAACAGAGTTTTTTTCTTGATATTCTTCAACAGTGACTTTCAATTCATCAATTTCATTTTGTTTCTTTTGTTTCTGTTCTTCAAACTTATCTGTTAATTTTTTATAAGTATCTGGTGAGATTATATCATCTAGTCTATCCATGTATAATTTTTCAATTTTTAAGTCAATACTTTTAATATCAATTTCTAATTTACCGATTTTCTTTTCTAATGTGTCTGTATATGTTGAAAGAGTCTTTTTCCTTTTTTCTACTACATCCTCATATCCAATTAAATCTATATATTTTTTACATACATTAGAAATAATATCTAATAGTTTTTCCTCTAAATTATTGTAGTTCATTGTATGTGGAGTACATTTATTATAAGCACTATTTTTTCTGTAGAAATTACAATAGGTGTAAACATACTGCTTTTCAATAGGACGATTATCTCTTTTTGGATTACCAACACCTATTTTGTGTCCACATTCATGACAATACATTAATCCTTTAAAAGTTCTTATGTTTTCAGGTGTAGGTTGTCTATAGTTTGCATCTAATAAATTTTGTACTCTTTCAAAAGTATCTTTATCAATAATTGGTTCGTGCGTTCCTTCAACAATTATCCAATCTTCTCCGTTTGTTTTAATTATTTTCTTTTCTCTAAAACTCTTTTTTGTATGAACATTTTGCACCATATCACCAACATACATTCTGTTTCTTAACATACTTCTAATTGTGTGATAATTCCATTCATAAGGAAATTGTGCTTTCAATCCACGTCTAGTCTTTTTATAAACTTCTGGAATAGGAACCTTTTCCTCACTCAATCTTTTCATAACTGCACTTTGTGATTGTAATTCTAAATATAAACTAAATACTTTTCTTACTATATCGGCAGCTTCTTCATCTATAATTAACTTATGCTTGTCATTTGGAGCTTTAATATATCCAAATACTGGAATACCACCCATATATTCTCCAGCAAATTGTTTAATTTTATATACCCTTCTAATATTCTTTGATAAATCCCTAGAATATTTTTCATTTATAAAGTTATTTAATGCCGCATATTCATTATTTGAATTTTCTGAATTACCTGTGTCTATTTGTTCTTGTATCGCTATATATCTAATATTATTATCAGGAAAATAACAATCTAGGTAGTAACTACATTCAAAATTACTTCTACCAAGTCTTGATAAACTTTTAGTAATAACAACTTTAATAGTTCCACTTTCCATAGCTTCTTGTAATTCTTTCCAACCTGGTCTATCAAAATTAGTACCACTAACGCCATCATCTATAAACTCTCTACACTTTTCTCCTATATTACCATTTCTAGTAATAAATTCATTCATTAACCTTCTCTGATTAGTAACACTCTCACTTTCATCACTTGCTCCTACTTCATCAGCCAATGATAATCTAATATATTTAGCTATTTCGTCAGGTTTGTAATCCTTTAATGTTGCACCATAATTAGAACAATCGTAATTCATAATCCTCCTTTTCTTGAGGATCCCATTGACTTTTTAATCAATTAACGTGTAATTATATTATACCGCTTAATCAGTCAAAATGAATCCAAAATTTGTTATTTTAATACTTTTTTTATATAATCATTCAAAAAATCATTAAAATCTTTCATCAATACATCTATTATGTTTTCTCCATCATCTTTATAATATAAATTAATATTCAACGTTTTATTCACATTTATTACCCCCTTTTATTTAAGCATATGAATGCAACTTTATTTTATGAATTATCAAACATTAATTTACTAAATACATTTTATTTAATGTATCGTAGTAATTTTATTAAAAAAACTAAGCAATTTCAACCTATTGTGCTTAGTTTTATAATATTTTTGTTAATTTACTATTAGATATATTATTTATTTAAAATATATATTTCTTCTTCTTAACAGTTTCTTCACTTCTTCTGTTGCAGATTTTCCCGTTGGTTTGGATGTTAATAATTTGTCATAGCATTCAAAAGAGTCAGATATATTAACATTTTCGACAAAATATTTATCATCATACCAAAAACTTTTTAAAGCAAAAGGAGTTATTTTATATCTACTTGTATCTGATGCTATTATTCTATATTTGTCATCTACTATTTCTATAGCGCAAGCATTAGAAAGTGATAATCCTACTAAAGATTCTCCCTTTAATAAATTTTCAACATTTTCAAAATGACCGTTTATTTCATCACAATGCGGAGCAAAAATCATTTTTCTTAATTCAAGACATTTTAATTTAATTAATTCTTTATTTTTATCTGTTGGTATAACACTATTACCATAACTAAACCAACAAATTCCACCAGCCGATATACCACTCATTACTTTTCCTTGATTATATGCTTCTAAAATTTTTTTATCTATACCATATTTTTGTAAAATTCGCATTAAAGTATATGTGTTTCCCCCACCAACATATACTGCATCTGCCCAATTAAAATAGTCATTTACTTTGCTTTTATTAGATAAAATATTTAAAGATAGATGTTTACATTTACAATTATATCTCTTAGCATATATTTCGTTTATTAAACTAAAATATTCTTCTGAATATGATGGATCAGCAAACCCAATAAACAAAATGTTTGGTTTAGTTGCGTCAGACAATCTTATTATTTCTATATCCATAATTTCTGTTTCATAAGGTTGTTTACCAACATTGGGAACAAATTCTCCTATTGTTCCTCCACCAATAGCAACAATTTTTTTTGACATATTATCACCTTTGGTTGACTATTTTAGCATAAAAACACTAAAAAAGCAATTTTACTAGTCTACTATACTCTTTTAGATTTGTAAAATTTTCAAATATAAGTTATAATATAGAACGAAAAATGACTTTTTGTGGTGGTAAGTATGAATAAAAATATTGGGATTTTATGTGATGATTTATGTTTATTGGATGAAGTTTATAATCATTATCCAAACAATACATACATAGTTTATTATTGTAAATTTAATGCAAATAAATTAAATAATTATATTAACTTTTTTACAGCAAATAATTGTTATGAAATATATTATCATCTTGATAATGATGAATTAACAAACTTAAAAAGTATATATAATAACTTAAAATTTTATGATAATATCAAAAATATAAAATCATATAAAACAAACAAAAAAATAATATTATTAAACGATACAAACGAATTGATTAAAAAGAATTATCTTATAAATTATTATGATATAAATACAATTAGAAAAGATGCTAAACCCAAAGATACAATTGCAAGAATAAAAAAAATATTAAAAGATAATAATTATAAATATAAAGAAAAAGGTTTACGAATAAATTTGAATGGAATATATTCAATTAGGCTAGAATTAAATAATAACTACGGTTCTAATGGTAAAGGTATATCCCTAAGTCTTGCAAAAGCTTCAGCATACGCAGAACTAATGGAAAGATTGCAAAGTAATATGTTAAACAAAAAAAGAACCTCTACTGATTCGATCGATAGAAATATTAACTTGTATCTACCTTTATTAAATAATGCTAGTAACGGATATAAGAACGAATTCAAAAATTTAGATGATATTTATTTCAATACAGAAAAAGTTTTAAATATAAAAAACAATAAACATGAGTATATTCCTATTAACGCTATTAACTGTTTTTGTCATACAAATGGACTTGCTTCTGGTAATTCATTTTCCGAAGCAGTAAGTCAAGCAATATTTGAAATATTAGAAAGACATTGTTATCAAGTGTTGCTTAACTCAAATAGTAAAGTTAAAAATATTGATATTTTAAATTATCCTTTAACAGATAAAAATAAAAAGTTATTAAATAAGCTTGAAAAGTTAGGATATAAATACGTTTTAAAAGATTGTTCATTGGGAAAATACCCTGTAATTGGATTTTTATTGTTTAATAATGATATGTCAAAATATACATTTACTATTGCTGCTGATTATTCAATAGATATTGCTCTTTCAAGATGTATAAGTGAAATGATGCAAGGTTTAACCTTAAAACAATTAAAAAACAAAATGTTAGAAAGAATTCCATTAAATGAATTAGATGAGAAGTACAAAAAAAATTATAAATCTTATAATTGGTTAAAGTGTTTTAATAACAATATTGGTTACTTATCAGAAGGTTTCTTTTGTGAAGAATTTATAAATATAGATAAACTTAATTTTAAAGGATATTTTGTAAATAATAATGAGGTATTAGAAGAATTAAAAAAAGATATAGAATATGACATATACATTAAAGATTATAATGTTCTTGGATTTGATACATATAGAGTTTATATACCATATATTACCGCTGTTGATTGTTATGATTTAGACGATCTTTTGGTTAATAAAAATTATGAAAAACTTACTAAAACATATTTAAATATTACTACTGCATCAAAAAAAGATATAAACTTTTTCCTTGATACATTTTTAAAATTAAGCAAAAATATAAAATATGACGAGCTTATTAAACCTTCAGATGTGTTTCATATAAATGAGATTACTGATTATTTTAAACTGGATTTTACTAGTTTATTGCTTATTTTAGCAATACTATTAAAAAGGTATAATGATATATGTGAATTATTAGAATTTAAAATTAAAAACTTTAATTTATCAAAACAAAAAGAATTTACATATAAAATTATTATTAATACATTAAAAGATAATAAAATTTATGATGTATCAAATAGTAAAATAGAAAATTATATAAAAAACATAAAAAATAATCCAGAAGAATATTTATTATCTTTAACTCCGAAATACGAATTAAATAAATCTTTAATTGCAAATAAAAAAAGTCTAAATTTTTAGACTTTATTTTTTTAGCAGCAATCAGAGCAATTTCCGTTACCAGCCATTGACATAGATAATGTTTTATTAACATTATTTAAATTAATTAATACATTATTGTCTTTTTTGAACAATTTCTTTAAAAAATTTATCACTTTTCTCACCACCTCTCATATCTTCCAACATACTAAATTCTAGATTTTCTTTTTCCAAGAATTTTTACATTACCACTATTACCATTTACTTCAATATATTCTGAATCTTCTCTGCTTAATTCTTCAAGAGCATTTTCTCCTATACCTGTAACACATGGTATTCCCAATTCTCTACATACTATTGCTGTATGACACAAAAATCCACCATAAGCAGTTATCGCTCCTTTTGAATTCATTAAATGAGGTAACCAATCTGGATCAGTCATCATTGCTAATAATATTTTATTAGCAACAATTTGTTCATTAGGTGATTCTAAATATCTTGGCTCACCCTCAACAAATCCAGGAGCAGCAGGTATTCCAGAATAGCCATCAGAATGATTTGTTGTATAACTATCATCGATAATTACTTTCTTAGTTACTGGTCTAAATTGTAACATTACTAATTCGCCATCTAAAACCATCCATTCAAAATCTGCATTACTTCCTACAAGTTGTTGATATTCTAACATTGATTCTCCAATTTTTTTACCATTACATTCTAACGAATCTAAGCATTGTTGTTCTTTCCAAATTTCAGTATGTGGTGTACTTGACCCAGATACTAACTTTTCTCCATTACCACTTACCCATTCTAATACACCAGAAACATCAGAGTTCCCAATCCAAACACCAGCGTATTGTGGTTCTTTGAATGATTGTATAACAACAGCCATGTGTGGCTGGTCAAGTCCATTAACTTGAATATATTCTTTAAGTCTTACATTATTAACGGATGCTTTAACTTTATTAATATTTTCTAATATTTCTTTTCCCGAAACATTTAGATAAGAATCAAACATTCCTGCAAAAGAATTCTTTTCTCCATCTTCAATATCTGCAGAACTTCTAATAGAATAATGTCCATATTCAGGATTAATTTTTTTTAAATCTAATGCACTTATCTCTACACCTGTAGGAACTACAACTGAATATGGTATCTTTATTCCTTGGCTATTTAATACTGATAAACCATACATTTTTCCACCAATGTATTTAACAACAAATTTTTTGATATATAATTCTGATAGAATACTACATACATCAATATCTAATATTTTTTTCTTTGATAATCCATCAAATAATCTTTTTCTCAATGATACTTGCTCTAAATTAAATGAATCTAAACTTCTATCTTCACAATATTGATATTGTAATTCCTCTAAATATTTTCCATATTCATTATCAAAATAATGATGTTGCTTATCTTGCCATTGCTTCAATATAATATATTTATTTAATAAATCGTCTTTTATTATTAAATCTGATTTCTTTGATGCTATTTGCTTTTTTGTATCAACAGATAAGTACACTTTATCAATTTTTGCAATAATTTCTAGATAATTATTAGGATATTTTAATTTAATTTGTTCTATAACATTATCACTTAAAATTGAATGTTCGTCTATACTTTCTAAAAAATAGAAATATGCTAATGATCTTAACCCATTCTTTATTTTATCTTCAAACAAATCTGAATTAATTGATAATTTATAATAATAATCTGTCTTTTCTCTGATTTCTTCTAATACCGAATCTAGTTCCTGAGATGTTATGTTTTCATCTAATTTATCTAATAAATTACGTACATCTTTTGAAAATAATTCATCTTCTATAGCTTCAAACATTAATCTACTTCTAAAAGCTTTATTAGTAATAGTATTTTCTAATATGTTCTTATACTCTTTAAAATCTTTTAAACTAATCATTTATTTCACCTTTACTTCCTTCTTTGATAGCTAAACAAACTCTATCAGTATTTTTCTCAGCTAATCTCTTTAAAAATTTATATCTATTAACATTATCCCATATTTCTGATAATTTTTCGTTATTGAGATCACCTAAATAACTGTCCTTAATAAAAGGACAACAATAAACTTTTCCATTTGGATCAATAGTTACTCTTGCAACTCCAGCAGTACATTTCCAATTATCATTACCTATGTACTCATCTTTTTTACTATTTAATGAATAAACCTTTCTCAAACCATCCTCATCAGGTACTTCTGAATAATATATATATCCAAATTCTGGATGTTCTTTATAAAGAATAGATAATTTATCTTTCAATTCCATTTGTGATTTTAAATCAACCTTTAAATCATTAGTTGCATTTCCTTGAACTATTAAGTTTGAAAGTTGTACATCTTTAACACCCATTGTTTTTAATAAAACAACCATATCTATGATGTCATTATAATTAATTTTATTTATTACAGTGTTTGTAACAACCGGATAACCTTTTTCAATAGCATATTTTATATTTTCTATTGTTCTATCAAATGTATTTTTACCTCTAATCTTTTCGTGATTTTCTTTTAGACCGTCCACACTAACATAAAATAATAATTTTGATTTATCTTTAACATTCTTATCCATTTTATTTAAAACATTTTTTAATAATAATGCATTAGTAAATACATCAACTTTTATATCATTAATTAATAATTTTTCAATAACTTTCTCTATACCTTTATAAGTTAAACATTCTCCACCAGATAAGGTAACTTCCATCACATTAGAAACAATAATAGTATTGGTTATTTCCATTACTTTCTCAAAATCCAATTCAAAGCCATTTAGTTTTCCTAAATAACAATGTTTACATCTTAAATTACATTTATTTGTAATTTTCCATTGAATTTTTATAGGAGTTGTTAATTTTAAATTATCTTCATAATAATCTTTAGACAAAAGCTTTTTTTCTATTTCTTTATACATTAATTGAATTTCTCTTTTTTTATATCCTAATTTTTTAGATATATTATCAATGTCATTTTTACTATCAAATGCTTTTAAAAGTTCATAGGTTAAATCATTTACAACATAATATTTGCTATTCCACAAAATAAGATTCCTATCTTTTGATAAATTCCTTTTTAACATTACTCTACCTCCTTTATTATTTTATCTCTGTATAGCGATAAAACAAAATCTTTAGAATTATTTATTTGTGCTGGGACAACACCTTCATTTAGTTTTGTAATAATATCAATTGCTTGTTTATTGTACTTCCTAGGAGGATTTGATAAACTTACATAATTTTTCTTTTCTTTCCTTAATAAGGATATATTTATAATCATTTTTTTATTTTTTATTTTATCCCAAATCTCATTTTTATTAAGATTAACATTATAATCATTAAATTGAGTTATATCTTGTGATAATTCAATCTTACAACCACATCTACATTTAGATAAATTTTTACACGATTTACAATACAAAGGTATCCAATTGAAATCACGGTATTCTTTTAATTTTTTTTGATGCCATATTTTTCTTAATGATTGATTTTTAATATTTCCTAATTTTGTTGTAGAACTAGGACAAATTTTTACATCTCCATCACATGTTATACTTGCAAATAAATATCCAGCACCACATCCATGCGATAAATATTCTAATTCTTCATTTAACAAACAAGGTGTCATACAATCATTTATTCCAAAAGAATATCCTTGTTTTCTTAGTTCAGATAATGTATCAGCAAACAAACCTATATCAATTGAACAATTATTCTTCTTGCCAAGTCCAATATTATTATATTTCGAGAAAGATACTTCTACGTTAATTTTTTTTGCTAGTTCTAATACTTTTTTCGTTTCTGAAATATTTTGATTTTCATTTATTACTGTATAATTAATTTTTGCATTAGTATATTTTGTAGTTGTTTTTATATTTTCAACCAAATTATCATAATTATCTCTGTTTGTTAAATAATTATGAATTTTTCTACTTCCATGTAATGAGAAACACACGCACATTAACTTATCCAATAAACCTTCATATTTATTAATTAAAGAACCATTAGTCAAGACAGTTTGCCTAAACCCTAAATTATCTGCATATTCTACTATTTCTTTAAACTGTGGATGTAACATAGGTTCACCACCTGTGTAATATACATCGTATATATTATTTTTATTTAATTCTAATAATATCTTTTTGAACAAATCCAAAGAAATAAAATTTTTGTTTTTTTCATCTACTGAGCAAAACTTACAATTAAAATTACAAGCATCTGTCAATTCTATATATACATATAATGGCAAATCTAAAGTATTTAAATTAACTTGATTATTATATCCTACTAAATCATACTTTATCATTTTTTTTATCCTTTATTTTTTTATCTACTTGAACGATTCTACACTGTGTCATTTCTGGTTTTAATTCTTTCAAATAAATCAATTCTTTGATTTTCTTTTTCTTTTTAAATATATTTTTTAATTGCATAACTACCTCCAAACTACCCTTTAAAATTTAGACTATATACTTTTCTATCTAAAAACAAATATTCAGATCTATATAAAATTTTATTTCTTATTATAGAAAAATTTTTAATTTTTTTTGAATTATTAAATTTTTTAATAATTTTACTATATAAATTATAATTATCATTATTTTTTCTATATATTAAATTTAAATCTTCTTCTTCATTTAATATACTATCATTAACTATTTTTGAATTTCTCATATAACTAAATATTCCTAACCCAAAAGTATCTATATATTTAAATTTATTTATAAACCTTAAAGTTCTAAATATATTAAAAACATTTTCAGTTGGATAACCAATCATAAAAGTTGCTGATACTGATATACCTGTTTCATAAAAATTTTTCATAACTTTCTTAGCAACATTTAAATCTATCTGCTTATTCATATCTTCTAATATTTTTTTATTATATGACTCTATTCCAAACGAAATCTCTCTACAACCACTTTTATATAATAATTCAGACACTTTAATATCCAATAATTTTGAATCAATTCTTGTTTCAACCATCCATTTTATTTTAATATTATTTTCTAATAAAAATTTTGCTACTTTAATTAATATTTCAGGTGGAACGCATTCATCTACAAAGTAAATTGCCTCTATAGATTGTTCTTGATACATTTTTTTTATTAGCATTAAAATTTTATCTAAGTCATAGCTTGCATAGCCATTATAATAAAAATATCTTGAGCAAAAATTACATTTGGAATGATAACACCCATAATTTAATGTAAGAGGAATTAATTTTAAATTGGATATATAATCTTCTAGATTTAGGTCATTAAATGATGGTATATATAAATCTTTTTTATATTTTGTACAATTAATTATTTTGTTTTTTACTATTTTATTGTTTTCCCTAATTATAGTATTAGATATATTTATATTATGTTTATCATTAAAATAATTAATTAATTCTATAAGATGTTTATATTCTCCAAAAAGTATAATTCCATCAACACAATCACATTTATTCATCAATTCATCAGCATTTTTTACAATATGCGTTATATAATCTCCACCAAAAATTACTTTAGATTTTGGATTATTATTTTTAATTTTTTTAGCAAATCTAATTGCGTATGGCAACTGAAAAGGAAATTGAATAGATAAATAATGAATGTTTTTTTGTTCTTCTTTTTGTGTTTTCAATACACTATCAAATATATCATTGTTTTTCTTGAATGCAAGTTCTAAAACATCATCTATGGTATTTATTTTTATCTTAAAATCTAAACCTTTACGAGTCCAATTAATATTAAAGCAATTACTATATATATTCAAATATTTTAATAATTCCTCATTTGCCTTTATTAATTTTTTTGAATTTACTTTTTTTGTTTTAAAAATGCTAATAGTTTTGTCAATATTTTTTATTATTTGTTTTTCTTCTTGGCTTAATGATATATAATTTTTTGGTAGTTTTTTATTAATATAACTACTATTTACACATTTCTTAAAGAATTCAATTGATAAATCTTTCTGCTTAGATAATATATTATTTTGTTCTAAATAGCCTTTTATAAGAGGAACACTAATATTTGGAGCGTTAAATGCTACACCAGGTAAAGTATATAAATAAATCATTTCAATATTTCCTTTATTCTAGCAATTACAACATTTGAAAATTTTTCATTATTAACCCATATCTTAATAAATGGCACTACTTCATCAAATTTTTGGATTCCAGCTAAATCATTTAAATTATTATATACTTCTTCCATTAATTCCTTATCATCAAAGATTATTGAAATAAAGTTTGCAGATGATTTTATAACTCGAATTTGTGTTTCGCTTTTCAAATTATTATATATTAAATCCCTATTTTGCTTTATATATTCTCTGGTTTCAACAAATGCTTTTAAGATTTTTTCGTCTTTTAACAATTCGCAAAAGAATCTTTCAGAATAAGAAGAAACAGAATGTGGTGGTATTATTGTATTTCTCATACCAACTATTTCTTTTTTTGTTATCATATACCCTGTTCTATATCCTGATGCTAAAAATTTCTTTGAAAATGATCTTAATAATATTATTCTTTCACTTTTCAAACATAAGCCTAACATTCCTTTTTCATCATTTGAATAATCAATATATGCTTCATCTATTATTAAAGTGCCATTAAAATTTTCCAATATTTCTTTTATTTGCTTTTTTGAAAATAACTCACCAGAAAACCATCTAGGAGAAGAAATACATAACAAATCGTTTGCATTTGATTTCGTTTTTTTCAAACTATTTATAAACTCATCCGTCGTAATTCCCTTTATATTTATTATTTTCTTTTCTGATAAATCAGCTGTCCTTTTATACAATGCAAACTCTATTTCTGATAAAAATATCTTATTCCAACATTTTAATCCTACAATTGCTCCTATAAATTGACTGCTACCAGCTCCCACATAAATATATTCTCTTTTAATGTTTAAATAATTGGAAATTGCTATTACTAATGGATCTTCTAATGGAAATGCTAAATTGTAATTGAAATCTCCATTAGCTATACGCTTAAAGTTTTTTTGTTCCCATTTCCTTAATAATTTATTATTTTGCCAAACTGACGCCATTATAAATCCCCCTTCTTTACAACAACACACATTGAATTTTCAAATTCTGGAATATCATTAGAAATCCATTTTTGTTCTATTTTCAATCCATTGTTTAAAATTTCACATTCTAAATGTTCCCAATTTACTATTTTACAAGAAGTTGCCGCAATTTCTAATTCAGTATTATTATTCATAACAGTTCTTTTTATATTTTTAAATGCTTCATCTATATTAGAAACATATTCTCGATTTCCATCGCCCAATACACAAATCAAACAAATACCATCATTTTTTAAATGTTCTCTTACAAATGATAAAAATTTGTTTCTATGTTCATCCAATACAAACATATGCAATACAGCTACAGAATAAATAAAATCAAATTTGCAATTCATTTTATCGTTTATTAAATCAAATTGTTTAAAATTTTTATTGTACTTATAATTAGATAATTCTTTGCATTTCTCTATAACTGTACTAGAATAATCAACAGCCATTACATTATAGCCATCATTAAGTAAACCGATTGAATCTCTTCCTTCACCACAACCCAAATCTAATATTTTACTTTTTTTGTTTATTTTATATTGATTTAAAACTTCAACAACATCAGGAGTATTTTCTTTTGCAGACCAAAGCATATTATTTTCATAAACTTGAGAATATCTCTTTTCATAAGCTTTATAATAATCTGTTTCTAGAACATTACTTTCCAAATTGTTAAACTCTTTTTCTGATACACCTCTTGATTCACAAAATTGATCTTTTTTCATCATTAGACCTCCTGTTTTTCATAAAAAAGGGGACATGAAAGCACGAATGCTTGCCATGTCCCCTATTCTATATTTAATATTGCAATTATTAAGGGCAAACACCCTGTTAAAATCGCAATTTATTATACACTTAATTTAGTCTTATGTCAATCGTTCTATGAAAAATATTCGTATTAAAGTGTTTTTAATTTATAAGCTATTATTTAATTTATAATAACTTTATATATTTAAAACGATAAATCATAAAAAATATCAATAGAACCCTCTCATAATTAATATATTTTACAATGGTTATCACCACCGACCAACAGATGATTTATAACCCAGCATCCTAATATAGTAGTAGGAAGTATTTCAGGTGTCACAGAACTCTTTGTTGTAAAAGTTCTTTTCCCTTTACCAATAATAGCTTTGGTTACAATCTCTTTATAATTAGCCATATAATATTCCTCCTCATTCTAATTTATGCAGGAATATTATTTTTAGTTCAAAAATACGAAAAATAAAAGATGATTTTCATCATCCTTCAACATTTATATTACTTTTCTTTATCAAGATTATTTGACAAAGAACTAATTAACTCTTGGTGACCAGTACGGGATTCGGACCCGTGAATGCCGCCGTGAAAGGGCGGTGTGTTAAGCCACTTCACCAACTGGCCAAAAAAAATGGCGCTCGATGCAGGACTCGGACCTGCGACCCAACGGTTAACAGCCGTTTGCTCTACCAACTGAGCTAATCGAGCACTACGAAGTCTTAATCAGTTAAGACTTTATTAGTATATAATATTTTTTTTATTATGGCAAGAGTTTTTTTCCACTTTTAGTGAGAAATTATTATTTTCTTTTATAATTTCATGCAAATAAGGGACCGTGGGAATAACATTTTCCTTTTTCTTTATCTCCAAAACAACTTCTTTTAAATCTTTTAATACTTCTATTTGTTCTGATATTCTATCATATTCTTTATTATTTACAGATAAAATAGATTTATCAAGAATAACATATAAAAAGTGCAAAATCAATGATATTTTATCACAATTTACATTAGGCTTGACTTCCAAATCTATTCCCTTATATCTGAAATACCATCTTAACATGCCAGATAGAACTCCATTATTTTTTCCAAAACTTACACTATCAAAATCAACAAAATAATGTTCAAAGTTTTTATCAAATATTATATTGCTAAAGCTCAAATCTGGTACAAAAATACCATTTTTATGTATTTCTTCTAATGTTTTAGAAGAAGAAATAACTATATCCGAAAAAATTTTACCATCTAAGCTGACCTCTTTAAAATCAAACAATTGTGTTGCATCAGGAATATATTTCATAGTATTTCCTTCGGTTTGTATTATTTCTTTATGAAATAATGACTTTCTTGTTATAGACACTATCTTGTCCATAGGCCAAACAACATGTTCTATTGGATAAATAGACGATAATTCATTTAATATAATATTTTTTCTTTCTTTTTCAGAGGGAATTAATTTATCATATATTTTAAAAGCAATTTTTTCATCATGATAAATACTACCCTCTCTATTTTGTTTGTCTTGTATTTGATTAAGTTTTTTTAAATTCAATGTCTTTAAATTTATCTCTTGCATAATTACCTACTACCTTATTTTTATATGAAGTTCTCTTAATTGTTCCTCTGTTACCTCACTTGGGCATCCCATCATATTATCACAGCCACTTACGCTCATAGGGAAAGCTTGTACTTCTCTTAAATTTTCTTCATCTTTTAGAAGCATAATAATTCTATCTATTCCAGGAGCCATACCAGCATGAGGTGGTGCGCCGTATTTAAATGCATTGTACAAAGATCCGAATTTTTCTTTCAACACGTTCTTGTCATATCCTACTATTTCAAATGCTTTCTCTAAAGATAATATGTCATGATTTCTTACTGCACCACTAGCCATTTCACAGCCATTACATACAAAATCAAATTGATAAGCAAGAATATCTTCTTTGTTTTCTTCTTCAAAAGCATCTATACCACCTTTAGGCATAGAAAATGGATTGTGACAGAAATCTAATTTTTTATTAACTTCATCATATTCAAACATTGGAAAATCATTAATAATACAAAACTCAAATTTATTTTTATCTATCAAATCTAATCTTTTTCCTAATTCAGTACGTATAAGTCCTGCGAATTTAGAAGCATTCTTTTCTTTTCTATTAGCTATAAAAAATAATACACTACCTTCTTTTAAATTAGCTTTATTTATTAATTTTTCTCTATCACAATCAGTTAAGAACTTGTCTATTGGACCTTTAAATCCCATATCTTCATTAACTGTTATATAACCAATCCCTGGCATACCAATACTATTTGCATAACAAACTAAATCATTATACCAAGAATTTGGTTTATTGCTTATTCCATCCACCTTAATTCCACGAACTGTATTTCCTTTGAACGGTTTGAACTCACTATTTGAAAATATTTCACTCAAATCAACTATTTCTAGAGGATTTCTAAGATCTGGTTTATCGGTTCCGTATTTTAGCATAGCTTGACTATATGGAATTCTTCTAAACGGTGGTTTTGAAACCTCTTTGGAACTAAATTTTGTAAATGTATCATAGAAAACTTTTTCTCCTATTTCATATACGTCTTCTTCTTCTACAAATGACATTTCAAAATCAAGTTGATAAAATTCCAATGTTCTATCACTTCTACAATCCTCATCTCTAAAACATGGTGCGATTTGATAGTATTTATCAAAACCACCAACCATTAAAAGTTCTTTAAACACTTGTGGTGCTTGTGGAAGAGCATAAAACTTTCCATGAAATTTCCTAGATGGTATCAAAAAGTCTCTAGCTCCTTCAGGTGAAGAAGCAGTAATGATTGGGGTTTGAACTTCAGTAAAGTCTAACGAATCCATAGTTTCCCTTAGAAATTTTAATACTTTGCTTCTCAAAACTATAGTATCATGAACCTTTTTATTACGCATGTCTAGGTAACGATATTTTAATCTAACATCTTCTCCTACTTCATGAGAAGTTTTTATATCAAACGGTAAAACATTCTTAGCTTTGCTGAGTAATTCTACCTTATCTACTAATATTTCTACTGTACCTGTAGCTATTTTAACATTATAGTCAAGTTCATCCCTTTTTCTAACAGTTCCTATTACAGATATAGTTGATTCTTTAGTTAAACCATCAAAAATACTATCATCATTACTTACAAGTTGAACAGTTCCTTTTTCATCTCTTAAATCTAAAAATATTACTCCTCCATGATCACGAATATTTTCTATCCAACCAGATATTTTTACTTCTTTTCCTATATCGTTTTGTGAAATCTCCCCACAGTAGTGATCACGATATCTATTTTTTCTCATATTATCTCTTCCCCAATTCCTCTGTTAATATTTCTCTAGTCATTTCGGGATTAGCTTGACCTCTTGTTTGTTTCATGACTTGTCCCACAAAGAAATCAAATACATTTGTTCTTCCGCTCTTATACTTTTCTACATTTTCGGAGTTGTTATCCAAAATATTTATAATAATACTACGAATCTCAGAATCATCAGAGTTTTGTTTCATTCCTTTTGAAGAAACAATATCTTTAGGATCTTTTTTTTCATCTAATGATTCATAGAATACATCCTTTGCTTGTTTAGATGAAATTTCTCTTTTATCTACCATATCTATTAATTCTTTTAACATTTTAGGAGTTAAGAAGACATCTTTGATGGATATAAATAATTTATTTATATATCCAAGAAGTCTAGTAGTAATCCAGTTAGATGCGCTTTTTGGATTAGCTCCACATGCTATAGTCTCTTCAAAATAATCAGAAACACTCTTTTCTTTTACTAATATGGTTGCATCATATTCAGTCAAACCATACTCTTTTATATATTTTGCTTTTCTCTCTGGTGCGAGAGATGGAATATCGTGTTTTATTTCTTCAATCCAAGATTTTGGTATTCTAAACTTTGGTATATTTGGCTCGACAAAGTATTTATAATCTATAGCATCTACTTTACTACGCATATATATAGTAGTACCTGTTTCTTCGTTCCATCTACGAGTTTGTTGTTCCATTTGATCATAACTACCATCTTCTTTTAATTCTATTTGACGTTTTATTTCATAGTTAATTGCATCTCTTACTCCACCAAATGAATTTACATTTTTAATTTCAACCTTAGTTCCCCAATTTTCTTCATTTGTAGGATCAGCATCTTTATCCATAATAGAAACATTAACATCACATCTAATTTGACCTTTCTTACTGTCTGCTTCACTTATTCCTGCATATTGATATATAGATCTCATCGTTTCAAGAAAAGCTACGGCTTCGTCTGCAGAATGAAAGTCAGGATAAGTTACAAGCTCAAGAAGTGGAACACCTGCACGATTATAATCTATTGTAGATGAATCACTAAAATGATCCGTTGATGCTGCATCTTCTTCTAAATGTAGATTATTTATACGAACGGTTTTCTCTTCGCCATTACATTCGAACTTTAATTGTCCATAAATTCCTATAGGTGCAGGTTTTGTTTCTTGGGTAATTTGAAAGCCTTTAGGTAAATCAGGATAATAATAATTCTTTCTTTCAAAATATAAATACTCTGGTTGTTGACAGTTTAAGATAATACTAGCCATCAAAGCTTTCCTAACCGCTTCTTTATTAACAACAGGCAAAGTTCCAGGAAATCCCATATCAACTGGTCTGATATTTGAGTTTGCTAAGTCACTGTAAGAATTTCTAGCACTAGAAAACACTTTTGTATTAGTTTCACTAATTTCACAGTGCATTTCAAGTCCAATTAATGCTTTATATTTATCCATTATTTACCTCCTTAGCAATTTGATTTTTATATCCTAGAATACTCTCGATATTGTATGCAATATTTAAAACATTCTCATCGTCATAGCATTTACCCGTAATATTTAATCCTACTGGCATACCATCTATAAATCCATCAGGAATTGTAATTGAAGGGAATCCTCCAAAATTTCCGATTTGTAAATGTTCTTCTAATACAGTTGTTGATTCATCTAATGTATCATCATTTTTATCTAAAGATTTTGCAGGTCCACTACTAACAGGTAATATTACTGCATCATAACTCTCAAATAGTTCTTTCCACTTATCTACAATTAATCTTCGTGCCCTTTGAGCATTATGGAAATACCTATCTTTATTTTGAGCTTGTAATACATATGAGCCTATTACAAATCTTCTCTTTATTAGTGGCGAAAAACCATGAGTACGATAATCCTTCATCATTTCTATATAATTATTACCTTCTCCACGAGGACCAAAAATAATTCCTGTTAAATTTGACATGTTAGATGTTGCTTCAGCACAAGATATTACTACATAAACAGATGCCACCGTATTTAGTAATGTTTGATCTACTGATACTTCTTCTATTTCTATTCCCAAAGATTTACACTTTTCTAAAACTTTATGAAAGTTTTCTAAGTGTAATTTTAATTCTTCGCTTGGATTTTTATACATGTTTATATCACATATTTCTTTTATATAGCATAATTTTTTGCCTTTTACACTTTTTCCTAAAGATTCATATAGATGAATATCTTTTGAATCCCAACTAGTCATATCATTTTTATCTATGCCTTTCATGTTGTCTACAACTATTGCAGCATCTTCAACGCTTCTAGATAAAACCCCGCAATGATCTAAACTACTTGCGAATGGAAAAAGTCCATATCTTGAGATCATTCCATATGTGGGTTTATATCCAACTATTCCACAAAATGCAGCGGGTTTTCTGATTGAATCACCAGTATCAGATCCAGTTGCATAAGGATAAACTCCAGCAGCAACTGCACATGCACTTCCTGCAGATGAACCAGCACACATTCTAGAATGATCCCATGGATTTTTAACAATTCCTGTATGTCCTGTAGTTCCTGTTCCACCCATTCCAAATTCATCCATCACGGTTTTGTTTACGGCCACGGCACCTTTTGATTCCAAATTAGATATAGCTGTTGCAGTGAAAAAAGGAACATAATCTTTTAGGGTATTAGATGACCCAGTACTAAGTATTCCTTTAGTACTATAATTATCTTTTATACCATATGGTATTCCTGATAAAAAATTGTCATTCACTTCACTTGGTTTAGCATCATCTAAAATAGTAACAAATGCATTGCATTCTTCTTGTAATTTATGAGTTTTTTCTAACGATTCTTCAATAAGTTCTTTACTGGTTACTTCTTTATTTTTTAAAGCTCTATGTATTTCTAATATACCTTTAGTCATATATTCCATTATTCTTCCACCACCTTTGGCACTTCTACTTCGCGTCCAGAATAATCATCGCAGTTTTGTAATAATTCTTCGATTGGAACAGAATCTTCTACTATATCTTCTCTTAATTCATAAATAAAATCATCTAAACAATGAGTCATTGGTTCAACGTTTTTAATATTTGGTATTTCATTTATTATATCAATATTTTTATCTATAATATCAAATTCCTCCAATACCATTTTATTTTCTTCTTCTGTTAAACCAATAAGTAATTTATCTGCATAGTCATTAACCATTTCTTTAGTAAACTTTGAATTTTTCATAATTCCTCCTTATAAATAAAAAACAGTCAAGCATCCCAAAGGGACGAATGACTGTAAATCCGCGGTACCACCCTAATTATCAATACAAATAATTGATCTTCTTTCATGATAACGGTATAACCGGCCTATATTACTACTATTTCACATAAGCGACTCCAAAGTGTTATTCATAATAAATATTAGTATTAGATTTCACCCTATTCTAACTCTCTTTGACTACTTATTTATTATTACTGTCTTCTTCCCCGTCGTTACTTGAAAGTATAAATTATAAACCTTAAATTGTCAAGTGCTATGAAAAGGAATGGCTTATTTATAATTTTTAAATTTTATTGATTAATGAACTCTTGCGTTTGATTGAATAGATACTCCACTAGTATCGTAATTAGTATCTACGGTATTTTCAGGTACTCCAGGTAAGACACCATTTTGAGTCACTTGAACAATATCATATTTTCCAATACCTGTTATTTCCGGAATATGCTCTTCTGTAACATCATTATAATCTCTTTTTTCATCATATTTGTAGTAAGCTACCCACTTACGATAATCTTTTATTGATGGATCTTTGTTTACCATATCTTTAAATAATGAATATGATGCATATATTCCAGATTCATATCCTGCTTCCTTTACCCTATCACAAAAAGCCTTACAAAGTTTTGCGGATAATTCAGGATTGTTAAAGTGTTTATCCATTTCTATATCATAATATATAGGTAAAGTCATATCCAAATCAAGTCCATCGAGTCTATTTAGTACTGCTTCTGCTTCAGCTAATGCCTCAGCTTCTGTTTCAGCTTTAGTATAACAATATATACCAAATGGAATATCTAATCTTTTACATTCAGCAATATTTTCATAAAACTTATCATCTATATTTAATTTACCATTTTCATGAAATCCTGAGAATGAACTAAATCTTATTATTGCATAATTTACTCCTTGTGCTTTAACAGTTTCCCAATCTATGTCTCCTTGATATTGTGAAACATCTATTCCTTTAATTGCTACATCATATTCTGAAGTTGCGATTAAATCTGAATTCAACCCTTGAGTTTCTTCACTTGAATTAACGTTTTCTTTACCATAGCTATTTGATGAAAAATATTAACCAGTTCTAGTAAAATAACACATATCATATTCTCCATCATATCCCACATTTTTATTATCAGAAATTACCATTTTATCAAAGTGAGAAAATGATTCACCCAATTTTTTAAAATTCTCTGCAGTTGCGCTTATTCCTACACCATATTCAGATTCATTTCCCTTACGGCATATTTCATTAAACGAATTACACATTTTTAGCAAATCTTCCTGTGAAACTTTATCTACTATTTTATCTATATTATAATATATAGGGCAGTCAATTTCTTTATTTTCAATTAGTGCAACAATACAAGTTGCATCTGCTTTTGCTTCACTAATAGTTAGTGCTTCAGAATTAAGTAATATACCACATGGAATTCCTGCAGAATTACATTTCTTAATATTTTCTATGGATTTTTCGCTTACTCCCTCTTTCCAACTATTTACTTCGATGAGTACAAAATCATTTTTTATTTCATCAGGCAAATTGCTTCTTGAACTTACGCTAATCCCACTGTAATCAAATCCTTCAGGAATTTCAACATCTGTATAAATTTTATATGCTAGTGCTCCACTTCCAGCTATCACAGCAGTAGCTAAAAAGGAAGCAGCTACTCTTTTTAATTTTAATTTTACGTTATTTTTCTTTTTTGAATTCTTACTTTTTCTAAAGTTTTGTTCTCTTACATTAAGATTTTTTACTGATCCTTCATTAACCGATTTTTTGTTATTTGTTCTTGTTGCACTATTCTTGCGATTAAATTGATCTAAAATCAACTCTATTTCTTCATCATTTCTACTCATTTACAATCACCCTATCTTATATAATATAAGTATATAATTTTTTTGGGATTTTGAAAAGTTTTTTATAAAAAAGAAAAAAACTTCGATTTTTCGAAGTCTTAATTTTTTTATGGCGGAGCAGGAGGGATTTGAACCCTCGCGCCAGTTACCCGACCTACACCCTTAGCAGGGGCGCCTCTTCAGCCTCTTGAGTACTGCTCCACAGCCGACTACTACATTATAACAATTTGATAAGTAATAGTCAATAACCAAAATTATTTTGTTCTTAGATCTAAATAGGTTATGAAACCATATAGAATCTGTTTGTATTTAGTAGTTAAAAAATCTATATCAGATAATTCTCTTTTGGCATCTTCAAACATTTTATTCATCATATCTGTTGCATATTCTTTCGCACCAGTATTAGTAAATATATCTTTTACTTTTTCTATATCTAAATTAGTTAGATTTTCTTTTCCATAATATTTATGCAACTCTTTTAATTGTTCAGGATGATTTTCCGATATATAAGAATATAGAATTGTCTGCTTAAATTCACTTATATCTGATGTTGCCGACTTTCCTATTTCGTCTTCTTTACCAAACACACCTAATATATCATCTTTAATTTGGAAACCAATACCAAGACTATATAAAATATGTTGCATTTTTTCTATTTCTTCATCAGTATAGTCAGATAATACCATTCCCAAACTAAAAGGTCCAATTATTGAATACCAAGCTGTTTTAAGTCTATATATTTCCATAATATCATCTTCTGTTGTACTTGTAGTAGGAATATACTGTTGATTAAACGGAAGAAGAACATCAATTATTTCACCCTTTATAGTATTAATAACTATTTTGTTGTAAAGATTTAATATTCTGTCAAAATTTTCATTCTTTCTATAATTATCAATTACTATTTTACTCGCTAAGTAAAATCCCAAATCTCCAATACAAATGCCTAATGAATTTGAAATATGATTTTTTTTCTGCTTAAAATCTCCTGTATTATTACACTCTTTTTCAAAACTATTGGAATATGACTTAGGAATGGTTATCTTCCCTCTTCTTAAATCTGCGTTATCTATTATATCATCATGAATTAATATAGATGTTTGGAACGTTTCATATGCAGCTGCAAGAGGAAGATATTCTTCTTTGGATAAGCCTTTTTCCCCTTTACTATAGTAACCCAATGCTATTAGACAAGCTCTTATGAATTTACCATCCGAGTTCATTCTAACTAGTTCTTTTGTTGCATCTATCACAAGTTTATTATCTGTAAAATCTACAAAATTATCATTAATATCTTTTATTCTTTCTTCACAATCTTCTTTTACATCTAAATAGAATTTAAAAAATTCAAACAAATCTATTCCTTGTTGATCTCCAACCACAGAAACTTTATCAAACTCATCATCTTTATTTTTTATTATCCATTTATACAAATCTATAATATTGTTAGTCTCTAACACTAAATCTTTTTCTTTAATTATACTTATCAAGATATGACCTCCATTCTGAATATCAAATATTCAGCAACAATATCGTATCAAACTTTTTGTTTTTAATCAATCTTTATATTATTAATCAAAGCAATGATTATTCATATAATATGATATCTACTATAATATATTTTAACAATAAAGGGGAACTTCAATGAAAGATATATCTTTTCTCTATAATTCGATAATTGCTCATCGTGGTATATATGACAATAAAAAAATCTTTGAAAATTCTATACAATCATTCAAAAAAGCCTTGAGATATAATATACCAATCGAATTGGATATTCATTTACTAAAGGATAATACAATTATAGTATTCCACGATAAGAATTTAAAAAGAATTACCGGTGTTAACAAAAGAATCAATTCTTGTACTTATAAAGAAGTACGAAAAATTTTCTTTAATAATACAGAATTTATACCTCCTACTCTAGAAGAGGTTTTAAAGGTTGTAAATGGGAAAATATTTTTAGACATAGAAATTAAAAATGATGGGAATTATAAAAAAACATGTAAAGAATTAACAAAATTATTAGATGTATATCAAGGAAATTTTGTAGTAAATTCTTTTTATCCTCAATATATTAATTGGTTTTATAAAAACAGACCCAAATATATCCGAGGAATATTATTAGATGACAAAATCTACAAAATATTAAAAAAAATAATTATTAAAATTTTATGTAAATATTGTGACCCATATTTCTATTCAGTTAGACAAAATATCATAAAAGACACTTACATTCAAAAAATTAGAAGCAATCAAAAACCAGTAATTGCTTGGACAATTAAAAATTTTGATGAATTTAAATATATCAAGAATTACACCGACAGTATAATTTGTGATTTTAACGAAAAAAATAAAACTACCTTAAATAACTTTTAAGTAGTCTTTTGTATGCACTCAAAAAGTTGAGTAATAATCAACATGGTGCTGAAAACAGGAATCGAACCTGCGACCTATTGATTACGAATCAATTGCTCTACCGACTGAGCTATTTCAGCTTTTCATAACTTTTATAAAAGAAGTACAACATAATTATACTTCTTTTTTTATATTTTTTAAAGCTATAAATTATTATTCTCTCACTTTCATATATATTTTATTTTGAGAGATGTGAAATTTCCACAAAGATTCCATCTCTTCACAAGATAATATACTGCAATGTTTAATTACTGCAAGAGGAATATTTCCTTCTATAACAGAATAATTCTTTATTAAATTCCATTGTATACAATTTCCACTTAATTTTCCATATTCTTCAAACACCTCTTGTAAAATTTCTTTTACAAATCTATTAATAAAATTTATTTTAAAACGATTATTTTCGTAACAATCTGTTTGTAAATTTAGAAAGTCAATATAGAAATCAGGTATAGAATCAGGTCTAATAACATCATCATCTATCTTCCAACTATCTTTAGTTACCTCAATATCATACATATTTAACATTCTGTGATTAGCAATAAAAATTAGTCCGCATACTTTTTCATAATCAACTAAATATTCATCATTTTTTGTTTCGAAATTCTTTTGAATAGACATTTCTATAAAAAACTGCGCCAAGTCTAAAGCGTTCATCTTATCTCCTTTTACATTCATCTAAAAATCTTGTTATCAACAGGTTTTGATCTTTATCATACCCTATCATATCCTCTGGATGCCACTGAACCCCTACTACAAATTTTTTATCAGTTGACTCGAGTCCTTCCATTATACCATCTTTTGAGAAAGATGAAACTATAAAATTACTTTTTATAGTCTCAACATGATAATTGTGTCTACTATTTACACATATTTTTTTCTTTTTTATTATTTTATACAACAAAGTATCCTCATTTATTGTTACTTCATGAGAATATTTTTCCTTATTGTTATGAAAATTATTATTATTTATCTTAGTTAAATCAATGAGAGTATCATTTAAATCGTCAAAACAAGCTAATGCTTGCATTCCCAAACAAATTCCAAGTAAAGGCACATCATTATCTAATGCATACTTTATAACTTTTTTATCTACAATTGAAAACTTATCTCCAACCGGTAGAATAAATCCATTACACTTATTTATAAAGCAATCAACGTTTTCCTCTATCAAAAATAGTGGTATTGCCTCATTTTTCAAACATTTTATATAGCTACTTTTTACATATTTATAATCAGACTCATCTCTTAGAACAATTCCTATAAACAAAAATATAACCTCCTTAAGAGATTATATTTTTCTAAAATTTCTTTATTCTAAAAATTGAACATTATCCATTCTGGTTTAAATATAAGAAGTAATCCAATTAATATCATTATAATTCCAGATATCAGATTAACATATTTTGTATACTTAGTAGACCTAGTTGAAATAGACAAAGTACAAACCGCGATTGTAAATACCACTAAATCATCTATCATATAGAAAATAACATATATTAATAAATATACAATTCTCGCAAAACCAGTTATATTATTTAATGCAAGAATCTCTGAAAATATTGCTGGAAAACCTAAAGAACAAGCTAATTCTACAAGATTTACGGAAGCTGCTAATAATATTACTCCTATTAATGCAAAAATAATATTTTGTTCTTTTATTATTTTTTGAACTTTTTTAAATATCTTTTTTCTTTTTTTATCATCAACAACATGGCAACCACTTTCATTTCTAGTTTTTATAAATGTTCTTATATTTAAAATTCCCGCGACTAAAGCAACTAGAGCAATAATTATTTGTAACCATTTGATAGTAGCCATATCTAAAACTACACTTATTCCAAGCATAGATAAAAAATAAACAAGTCCTGATGTAAATAAAAATGTATATCCAAGTAGAAACATTTTTTTCTTATTTTTCATTCCAAAGAACATATTTATTAAAAATAACAATACCCACATGGCACACGGATTAAATCCGTCTATTAAGCCCAATAAAATTGCAATAAAAGGGATCGACGCTTCCTTTACGTTTACCTTACCTATAACTGGCAATTCAAAAGTACTTTTTTCCTTCTCCGTTTCAATATCTTCCTCTAAATATTTTTGAATGGTCTTTTCAATTTCATCACCAACATATTCGTTATATCCTAAAAATGTTTTCTCTCCTATAACAGTAAATGGCACTCCTAAAGAAGTCTCCCCAAACAATGTCTTTACTTGTTTTAAATAATTAGAATTTACGCTACTACTTGACGTTTCAAACCTATATATATTAATATTGTCATATTTTTTTTCCAACTTATCTAATAATTTTCCTTCCTTCTTACAGTGAGGGCAACTAGTCTTGTGAAAAAAATATATATTTATTTTACCCTCTTCAACTTCTTTATCTACTATTTTATATACTAGATCATTATAATCTTTATCTAAAGCATATGTATTGAAAGGAATTAATATCAATAAGAATAATAATACTAATTTTTTTATTTTTTTCATAAAACACCTACTTGTTTTTCTCTATCATATCTATTATTTTTTCTTCGCTTACTTCTCCATCTAATCTATCTTTTTCTATATCATCTACCAAAAGTATGGTAATCGGAAGAATTTTACCAGGATTAAATGTTTTTACTATCTCTTCATCCATATCATAATCATAGGATATAAACTCTATATTGGGATAACTTTTTTTTATGTTGTTCCATACTTTATGCATTACAATGCATCCTGGACACCACATTGCATTAATAGTAATTATTTTCATATATTCACCTACTTTATATTTGATAGCTTATTAAAGCACTCTTCAAATACTTTTAAGAATGTTTCTATTTCTTCTTCTGTTGTCAAATAAGACAAACTAATCCTTAAGCTAGTACTTGCCCTATCAATATCTTTGGTCAATTCTAAGACTGCTTTTGATAAAGTATCATTAGAAGAACATGCCGTTTGTGTTGAAATATATATTTCATGTTCTTCTAGAGCATGAACCATAGTCTCAGGTTTTACACCAACTGCACTTATATTTAGTACATAAGGACTGCAAACTTCATTACTGTTTATATATATATTTGATATAGTTTGTAACTTTTCTCTTAATATTAAATTCAATCTCTTTACCTTTTGATAATTTTCATCAATATTTTCATAAATTAGCCTTAGTGCTTTTGATAGTGAAACAATTAATGGTAATGCTGGTGTTCCACTTCTAAAAACTGTTGTAGATTTTCCACCATGAATTATTGGCTCAAGCATTATTTTTTCTTTCTTTATAAGCATTCCTATTCCTTTAAGCCCAAATATCTTATGTGCAGACATACTTATTAAATCTATATTTTTTAGTTCTATTTTGTATTTCCCAATACTTTGCGTCATATCTACATGAAAGAATATTTTTGGATATTCCTTTAAAATATTAGCAATCTCTTCAATTGGATTCATAATTCCTATTTCACTATTAACAGAAGTAATACTAACTAATATTGTATCTTCTCTAATTAATTTTTTTAGACTATCCAAATCTACTCTACCAAGTTCATCGCTTTCAACAAAATCGACTTCGAAACCATGTCTTTGTAAATAAGAAATAGGTCCATATATAGAAGAATGTTCATATTTTGTAGTTATGATATGTTTACCTCTATTTTGATATTTTTCGCATATACCTTTAATAGCAAGATTATTGGATTCACTAGATCCACTAGTATAAATGATTTCGCTTGGCAAGACCCCTAAGATTTCACTTATTTGCTTTGTCGCAGCATTTATAAGTGCATTAGACTTTACACCTAAACTATGAATGGAATTCGCATTTCCAGGATAGTCTAAACACGCTTTATTAAAACTATCTAATACTCTTTTATCTACAGGAGTAGTAGCAGAATAATCTAAATATATCATTTTCATCACCTTTGTTTATTATAACAGAATATTCGACAAAAAAAAAGATATCTAACAATAGTTAAATATCAATTATTATTTTCTTAACTTATCTATGCCATCTTGAAAATTTTCTTTACTAATTATATATGATCCACTAACAACAATATCTGCTTTTGAAACTTTAGATATAGTATTTTCATTTATCCCGCCATCTACATTAATAACTATTTTTCTCTTTTTGATCATATCTTTAATTTTATCTATACGCATAGTAGTTTCTTCAATAAATGATTGACCTCCCTGCCCTGGGACAACACTCATTACTAATATCATATCTATTTTATCTAAATAGTCTCTTAATATTTCAACATCTGTATCAGGATTAATTGCAAGACCACATTTAATACCATAAGATTTTATCAAATCCAAACATTCATTTATAGAATCTCCAAGTTCAACATGAATTGTAATATACTCTGTATTTAATGTTGCATATTTTTCTATAAATTTGATTGGCTTTTTTACCATTAAATGCACATCTAGCCTTTTCTTTAAGACATATGACATTCTATCAAGAGTTTTAAATGGAAGATTTTTGTTTTTTACAAATTTCCCATCCATAACATCTACATGAATAAAATCTACATCTGTTGCTTCTAAATCAATTAGATCATTTACTACATTTTTACTACTTAAAAATGATACAGAAACTTTTTTCATAGCTCACCTACTTTTTATCTAAAAACTTGATATAATTTTCATACCTACTTTTTAATATTTTGCCTTGTTTTACAGCTTTTCTAACCAAACATTCTTTTTCATTTATGTGAAAGCAATCACTAAAAGGACAATTAAATTTTCGAAATTCTCTGAAAGAATCCCTTATTTCTTCATCGCTAATTTCATTTAAATCTATCATAGAAAAGCCCGGGGTATCCAAAACTTTTCCTCCAAAGATTTCATGAAGTTCAACAAATCTAGTAGTGTGTTTACCTCTTCCTAAAGCTTTTGAAATTTCCCCTGTTTCTAAATTTAAACTTTTATCTAATTTGTTAAGTAAGGTAGATTTCCCCGCACCCGTTTGTCCGGTAAAAACAGTTGTTTTGTTTTTAAACATTCTTTTAATTCTAAATAGATTATTATTCATCAAAACTTTGTATCCTAAATTTTTATAATATTTTATATATTTTTTTATTTCTTTCTTTTCTTTAGAATCTAATAAATCTACTTTTGTTAAACAAATAACAGGCTCAATATTGTTATGTTCTATAACAATTAGTAATTTATCTAAAAGATTTGTTGAAAAATCAGGTTTTTTTACACTTGTAATTATAAAGGCTTGATCTATATTAGAAACAAGAGGTCTTGTCAATTTATTTTTTCTTTCTAAAATTTCTAATATATATTTTTCTTTATCATCAAAGATAACATAATCACCAACTACTGGTGTTATGTTATCCTTTCTAAACCTTCCCCTACTATGACATTTATATACTATTCCTTTACTATTAACAAAATATAAATTACTAAGTATTTTTACAATTTGGCCTTTCATTATTCCTCCTATGGTGTTGTGTCCTCTTCATCTGGTGTCTCTTTATTACTTGGTTCTCCAGTTGTATCGATTGATGATTTATCCATTTCCTTCGCAACAGTTATCTTTAATGATGCACCATTGACTATTTTAGTTTTAGCCGCTCTAGACTGCCTCATTATTGCTCCAGGTTCATAATCATCAGTTTGCTCATAAGCAATAGTTAATGTTAAATTATATTTATCACAAAAAGCTTTAATATCATCTATAGACCATTCTTCATTAACAAAATCAGGATATTCTTCATAAACATTAGGTATGTACAATGTTATTTTATCACCAGCTTTAACTTCAACTCCAGCAGTTAAACTCTGATCGATAATAATTTGATCATCTATATCATCGGTTAATTCAACATCTTTTTTCTCTATTTTAACTTCAAGTCCATGTACGTTTTTAAGCAGTGTCTGTATTTCTATATAGTTCTTACCAGTATAGTCTTCTATAACATATACTTTTTCACCAAGAGATTCATATATGGTAATAGTCTTACCTTTTTTAATGCTTCTTCCTTTAGCTGGATCAGTCTTTACAACTTCCCCTTCTTCATAATTTTCGTCTGCGACTTTTATTGTTTCGGCCTTTACGACAAAACCAGCATCAGTTAAAACTTGTTCAGCATCAACAACGCTCATTCCAGAAACATCAGGGACAGTTACATTTGGAATTTTTCTACCTGCCGTAAAATAGAAAATAACTGCGATTAAAACAAACACAAATATTAATATGCCAAGTAATATAGCAATTATCTTGTTTGATTTTTTGTTTTCCTCTTTAGGTATTTCTTTTACTATATCTCCAGTTGATTCTACAGAATCATTAGGTTTTGATTTTTCATCTTTTTTTATAACTGGAATCTTTTTAGTATCCTCATTTTCATGTTCTGGATACTTGAAAATAACTCTATCCACATCTTTTTTATCATCATTTAAACACGTCTTTAATTCATTGTACATTTCTCTAACATCATTATATCTATTTTTTGGATTTTTAGCTGTTGCTTTTATAACAATATTTTCAACGCTCTGTGGAATATTTGGATTTTGTTTTCTAACACTTGGTATTGCTTCTTTCATCTGTTTTAATGCAATTTCTACTGCGTTTTCACCTTTAAAAGGCAATACCCCAGTTAATAATTCATAAAATAATATTCCCATTGAGTAAATATCACTTTTTATTGTTGAACCCTTGCCACTTGCTTGCTCAGGTGGCAAATAATGTACAGAACCCATTACAGAATTGGTCTGTGTAAGCTGAGTAGAATTAAGTGCCATCGCAATACCAAAGTCTGTTATCTTTATTTGCCCATTTTCTTGAATCATAATATTTTGGGGTTTTAGATCACGATGAATAATATAACTGTCATGAGCATGCATCATACCATCAGTTAATTGAAGCATTATGTCTACAGCCTCTCCAACAGTCAAATGTCCTCTCTTTTTTAAAAGTTGCTTCAAAGTACGGCCTTCAACGTATTCCATTACTATATAATAATTACCATTATCCTCACCAACATCATACATTTCAACAATATTTGGATGTGACAATGATGAAGCAGCCAAAGCTTCCCTTTGAAATCTTCTTATAAACTTTTCGTCGTTTGCTAAATCGCCTCTTAATATTTTAATAGCTACTTTTCTATCTAGTATCACATCAATTGCCAAATAAACATTAGCCATTCCACCTTCACCAATGCTTTTTATGATTTCATAACGATCGTTTATTCTTTGCCCCTTTGTTATCAATTTTATTCACCACTTTCTTCCAAGCTTAAATAAGCTATTGATATATTATCCGTTCCTCCACGGTTATTGCATTTCCTAATAAGTTTAATAACTTTTTCTTCAATTTCTAAATCACTTATAAGAACTTTTTCAATCTGTTCTACGTCTAACATATTAGTAAGTCCATCACTGCAAAGAAGAATAGAAGATATATTCATATCGCAGTCAAAAATATCTATATCTATAGGATCATTAGCTCCCAAAGCTTTCATTAAAACGTTTTTCTTTGGATGATCTTTAGCCTCCTCCTCCGTTAGTTCACCTGCTTTCATCAAAAGATTAACTAAAGTATGATCATATGTTACTTTGTGAAGATGTTCATCTTTTAAAACAAATCCACTAGAATCACCAATATTTCCAAATAAAATATAATTATTGGTAACAATAGCTATAACTAGTGTAGTTCCCATTCCTTTGCTTTCTGGATGCTTATTTACATATTCAAAAATAAGCTCATTTATTCTAACTACTTTTTCTCTTATCCAATTAACTGCTTGTACCTTGTCTAATTTATCAAAATTATCATTAAAACTATTTACTAAGTAATCTATAGCTAAACTAGATGCAATCTCCCCTGCAGAGTGACCACCCATTCCATCTGCTACTGCCATTAAACATTCTTCGTTTTTGTTTTTTACAATCACAACGTTATCTTCATTATGAGTTCTTACTTTACCTACATCAGTTAAATAGAATGATTTCATAAATCCTCCTTCTTGCTTCTAAGTTGCCCACATGCTGCACTTATATTAGAACCAAACTCTCTTCTAATTGTTACATTCAATCCTCTACTTTTAATTATATCATAAAATTTCAAAATAGTAGATTTTTTACTTCTTTTATATCCAAAATTATTAGTTTCATTGTATGGAATTAAATTTATATAACAATTTATACCTTTTAAAAGATTACATAATTCTATAGCATCCTCTTCTTTATCATTAATACCTTCCAACATAATATATTCAAACGTAACTCTTCTATTAGTTTTAGCAATATACTTTTTTATTTCAGATATTAAATCTTTTAATGGATATGCCTTATTAATTGGCATAAGTTTATTTCTTAATTCATTATTTGCCGCATGAAGTGATATAGCTAAATTAACCTGAAATGGCAAATTTGAAAACTCTTTTATTTTAGGAATTATTCCACAAGTCGAAACAGTTATATGACGACTTCCTAAAGAAATCCCTTTTGGATTATTTACTATTTTAATAAATTTAACAAAATTATCATAATTATCAAAAGGTTCACCTATTCCCATTATTACAACATGGCTGATTCTTTCATTTATATCCTCTTCTACTTGTAATATTTGTAAAACCATTTCACTTGCATCTAAATTTCTAACTTTTTTTAACCTTCCACTCTCACAAAAAGCACATCCCATATTACATCCAACTTGACTAGAAATACACAAACTAATACCATAATCATGTCGCATAAGAACAGACTCCACTCTTTCAGAATCCGGAAGTTCAAATAAATATTTATTAACTTCAACATCACGTTCTACCTTTAATGTTTTTAATCTTTCAAGAGAAAAATCAATCTTTAATCTATCTATAACACTTTTCTTTATATTTGTTATTTCATCAAAGTTATTAATCTTTTTTTGATACAGCCATTCAAATATCTGAATAGCTTTAAATTTTTTCTCGCCTATGGATAGAAAATATTCTTCTAGTTCATCTAAAGTCATTCCATAAATGTTTCTCATAATAACCTCCACTATAAAATTATAGCATATCTAAAGAAAAAACGATATTATTTAGATACCGTTTTACACTTTTTTCTTTGTTCAATACATAAAACAGAAATAAAAATAGTTATACCTACTAACGATATGACTTTGGATACATTTAGTAACGGAGAAGTATACACTATCTTTATATGATGATTTCCTTTCTGCATTTGAAATCCAATAAACGCTAAATCTGTCTTTTCGTATTCTATTTTTTCCCCGTCAACATAAATACTAAAACCTTTATCATATGGAACTGATAGATTAAAATATCCATCAACGCTTGAATTTATATTGCCTTCTATCACATCTGCCTTTGTTTTACTAACATCTATCTCAAATGGTTCAACATCACTATAAGATCCAACAAAATCATCATAATCAAGAATATATGTTTCTATATTCTTAATTTTATAGCTTCCTTTGTCAAACTTTATATCAAGCTGATTTATATTTTTGTTTGAAATAGTATATTCAAAGCTATAATTTCCATTATTATATTTCCAGCTTTTACATGTTAATTTATTTATAACATTATTGATAGAGATCAAATTATCTCCAATTGAACAAGAATTACTATCTAAAAGTTCAAATTTGATAAACAAAATTTTATTACTTAATTTATCTTCTAAATCAAGAGTTAGACTTCCGTTTTTATCAGAAGTTATTAATATATAATCATTTTCTTTACTAATCTCTATATTTCTTTTAGAAGAAATATTGTAATTTAGTGAAATTTCTTCGATATTAGTATTGTAATCTATATTTGTCTTTTCATTATCAACTATAACATAATTAAGAAGTGCCTCAGCATTATATGGATATTCTAACTTATCAAAATCTTCTTTTGACATTATTTTTGAAGAGGAATATCCTATAGGTAAAACCTTATCATTTTTATATAAGAAATTATTATCAATATTTTTTACCTTTTTATATCCAAGCTCTTGATAATTTCCACCTATCATATATTTGTTTCCCATATAAACATTAAATAATAAATTTTTGGGATTAGATAATTGGCCCTTGCTTCTATTTAAAATATCGTTTCCAATTAGATTATAATAGAAATTTTGATAATTCTGATTAGACAAAGAAGAATAAATACTATTTTGATAATATCTAGCATTAATCACATCATTTGCTGTACCTAATCCCCCATTACGATTAGAAATTCTATATATACCTTTATCATACTCTTGGATGTATTCTACCAGTTCCTTTGTAGAAGGCACATCGTAACTGAAATCCTTTTCTACTAACGAATCTGAAAAATTAGATATTACAAACAAGACAAAACTGATAATAACAATTAAATTAATAAATTTTTCCTTCTTAGTAAGATTAAATAATATTAAGATCAACAAAGTTATTACAATATCAAATAAAAATATTTTACTATAAGAATTTAAAAGTGATACAACACACAAAACTGCAAAAACAACAATAATTTTCCATGGTATATTACCTCTTTTAAAAATGTCATCTAATGTTATAGATATTACAAAAACAAAAATAGGAAGAAAAGGAATCAATACTTTTGCACTAAGATACATTCCACCATTTAATATAAAAACAAAGATTGGAAAAATAATCATCACAGAAAGGATAATTCCTAAGAAGCGTTTTTCTCTTTTAAAATTAATTACTGAATAAACTAAACTAAATATTGCAATAGAAGTTAATCCTAACGAATAAGTATGATATAAAATATAGTTATTATTTAATGAAGGGATAAATAATTTCAAGTAATCTATAGATACACTGCTTTCTCCTCTCCCATTTAGAAGTGCTGAAAATGTTGGAAGAATAAGAATAGAAGACATTAATATTCCAACTATAATAGGCATCAAAAATTTAAAACCATCTATAATAAATGATTTAATTGTTACATCCTTATTTTTCTTAAAATAAACATAAATTCCATAAATCACAATACTTACTATAGCGCCAACGCTAAAAAAATAACTACACATGATAATCAAAAAAACGCTTAAAGAAAGTAAAGACTTTTTTTGTTCATTAAAATATTTATCAACCCCAATTAATCCCATTATCAAAAATGGCATATAATTTATAAACATAATATGTCTGTGACTATGAAAAAATAATGGTGTTGCGAACATAAACAACAGTGTTGAAATCATAGAAATCTTATAATCAAATTTTTTGGATATCCATTTATAAAATAAGATTATACTAACATATACTAAAATTAAAGAACTAATTTGAATATAAGTTTTCATAGGAATAAATGGTAATAAATAAGAAATCAAGATAATTGGACTTAATAACCCATAATAAGATAAATTATAAATATTTTCCCCAGCTCCTAAATTAAAGGCAAAACTAGGAAGCAAATTACCGGTTTCATAAAATAATTTTCTAAAATAATCTGGAATTAGATAATGCTGACAATTCCAATCCAAAACAGAACCATATATATACTGGCCAAATCTTGTAATAGAAAAATAATATATTATGAAAAACAATGTTAAAATCAAAATGTTTCTTTTGTCCTTTTTAAAATTCATATATAAAGCCTCCAACGAGCAAAATAGTTATATTCCTAGCTTATTATAACACAAATATAATAAAACTCGAATAAACTTCGAGTTATTAACTGTTTTCACTTAATTTTTCTATTATAAATTTTTTGGTCTCATCAAAATCCATACCAAGACTTAATGCAAGTTCGTTATACAAAAACTTTTCTGCTTTTTCAAAATAAATACTATCTTTTTCCCTTGTTTTTCTTCCTAAATCTTTTCTAGATTTGTTAATCAAATAAGGCGTCTTTATAATTTTAATTAAATCTTCCCTATTCCCTGTTGACATTAACCTTTTATATTCATTCTCGATATACTTTTCGTCAAAGTCAATAACATCAATACTAGGCATCTTTTCAATTAGCTCAAGAGCCTCTTTCTTTGTTATTATTTCTTTCAAATATTCACTAGATCCATCAATAGGAACATCAATAATTAAAGACTCATCATCAACAGGAAACATTACATAGTAATCTCTTCCAGAAAGATGCTTTTTCTTTATATTTTTTATTTTACAAACTCTATTTCTATATACTACAAAGTCCCCTTCTTTAAACATTATATACCTCCCAAAACAATATAATTATATCATTTTTTTCGATTTTTCAGTGCCAAGAAATTTAGATTTTTTTAACAAGAGTTTTAATTTGTTTGCTTATTCTATCAAACTAAAAGAACTTTTTAAAAGTTCTTTTGTTTATATAAAAGTTCGAATAATTTCCTTATGGTGCCGATAGACAGAATTGAACTGTCCTCTGATCCTTACCAAGGACCTGTTCTACCACTAAACTATATCGGCATTAAAGAATTAGAGTTTACTAACCCTTTCTTTTATTTTATCACTTACTAATTTCATGTCAGCTTTTCCTTTCAATAAAGGTGTTACTTCCCTCATGATAAGTCCCATTTCTTTATTGCTAGTTGGATTTATTTTGTTAAATGCATCATCAATAATTTTATCTATTTCTTCTTCACTAAGTTGCTTTGGTAAATACTCTTTTAAAATGTTTATTTCATTTTGAGTTGCTTCTACTAAATCTGTACGATTTCCTTTTTCGAATTCCAATATAGATTCTTTTCTCATCTTTATCTGTCTAGATACCACATCAATTAGTAATTCTTCGTTTTCTTCTTTTTTATTATTAATAACTTCTAACTGCATCGCACCTTTTACCATTCTAAGAACAGTAAGTTTATCTTTGTCTTTTTCTTTCATCGCAGTTATTAAATCTTTTTTCATTTTTTCTAATAAATCCATATAATCATCTCCAATTGATACTATTATATAGTATATAAATTATTTTTTCAATAAAAAAGACTAATCTCTATTAGCCTTATTTCTTTTACGTGCATTTTTAATTCCGGCTTTTTTTGCCTCTCTTCTTCTAATACCAGGTTTGTCGTAAAATTCTCTTTTTCTTTTCTCAGAAGGAACTCCGTCTCTTGCTAGTTTTTGCTTAAATTTCTTAAGCGCTGCATCTAAGCCACCATTTTTGACAGACACTCTTGTCATTCAACTTCCCCTCCTTCCGTTTTCAACTAGAATGAATTATATCACAAAATTCTTATTAACTCAACAGATTTTCAAACTTTTTTGAATTTTTTCGACATATTTCGACTATACTTCTTGTATAACAGTAATTATCATTGGTTTACTTTCTGTTTCTTTATAATAAAATTTTCCAAGTTTCTCTCTTACTTCATTTTTTATATTGGTATAATCTACACGTGAAGAATCTATTTCTATATTATCCTTAATTATATCCAAGCATATGTCTTGAGTTTCTTTTATCAGATCTCCGCTTTCCTTAACATAAACGAAACCTCTAGTAAGAACTTCTGGTCCCGCTAAAATCTGTTTGGTTTTTCTATCTAATGTACAGCTTATAATAACTATACCATTTTCTCCAAGCATTTCTCTATCTTTTAAAACTAAGTCTCCAATATCTCCTTGACTTTTTCCATCTATTAATATCTCATCAACATTGATATGCTCTATATCATCAGTTAACTTTCCGTCTACAAATGTTGCAACATCCCCATTTTGTTTAAGAATTATATTTTCTTTAGGAATACCTATTTCTTCTGCAATTTCAGCATTCATAACTTGATGACGATATTCACCTTTTACAGGAAAATAATATTTTGGATTCATAAGATTTATCATAAGCATCAAATCTTCTCTTGATGCATGGTGAAGAAGATGTTTCTTCGCAGATAAACATACTACATTAACATTAATTTTTGCAATTTCATCCATTATTAACGCAAGACGTCTTTCTATTCCCTCATAACTAGGTTCTGTTATAAATATTGTATCAGTTTCCTTTAATTTTATGTACTTATCAAAACCTCTTATAATTCTTTCTAAATTCATAAATGGTTTCTCTTTTTCATCGCTTATTAAAACCACACAATCTTTATCATTTAAATTTGATAAATCTCCTATTCTGTTCTTATCAAAGTCGATATAACCCATATCTATAGAATTATTAATCAAATTCTGTAAACTTTTTCCCATTATGACAACTTTTCTTTTTGTATTCATAACTTCATTAAATATCTCTTGAACACGATAAATATGTGCTGTCATAATTGTAACAATTATTCTATCTTGAGTTCTATCAAACACATCGCTTATAAAATCACTTACTCTATTATTAGGACTAGTATGCCCCGGTTTTTCTGCATAAATAGATTCACTCAACAAGCAAAGCACTCCTTGTTTACCAACATATGCAAGCTTGCCTATATCCGTTTTATAATTTTTCATCATAGTAGAATCAAAAACAAAATCCCCAGTATATACAATAGCACCATCATTAGTATATAAAACATAACATACAGAATCAGGAATAGAATGTGTTACACTAATAGGAAATACCGCTAAATCACCAAATGTAAGCTTAGAATGAGGCCTTATTTCTTTTAAATTAGTGGCCTTAATATTATTTTCTTCTAAGTCATTTTTTAAAATTTCCATAGTAAATTTAGTAGCATAAATTGGCAGATCAGGCATATCATATAAAATATCTGCTGTCGCACCCATATTAGAATCATGACCGTGTGTTAAAAATATTCCTTTAATATTATTTTTGTTCTCTTTAATATAAGTATAATCAGGAAGTATATAATCAACTCCCAACATCTTATCATTAGCATATTTTAAACCCGCATCAAATATAAAAATATTATTATCAACATCTACTACGTACATGTTTTTTCCATTTTCATTTAGTCCACCAAGACTAAAAATTTTTATTTTACTCAAATTAATTCTCCTCCTTTTAATTGAACCAGAAAAAACCAACTGCTACATTATAACACAATTTGCCAAAAAAAGAAAGGGAGAAATCACTTCGCTAACTTTTCTAATGCATCTTTGGCAGCTTCTTGTTCTGATTCTTTCTTAGAACCAGCACTACCTTTTCCATAGACAATATCATCTATCTTAACAACTGTAGTAAAGACTTTGTTATGAGCTGGTCCCTGTTCATCTATTAAATTATATTCTAAACTTTTTTGTTGTGTTTGAACAAACTCTTGCAATACAGATTTATAATCATTAAAAAACAAAACATTAGGATCTTCTATATAAGGTATTACAATATCATCTATTACTCTTTTTACTGTTTTAAATCCCAAATCTAGGTATATTGCACCCATTAATGCTTCAAATATATCTGCAAGAATTACTTTTTTATATCTTCCACCATCTATTTCTTCACCATGTCCAACCTTAATATAATTACTAAGTTCAAGCCCCTTTGAATATTCATATAAAGCGTTTTCACATACATAACTAGCTCTTAATTTTGTCATTTGTCCTTCGCTTACTTTCCTACTTTTATATAAATAATCACTCATGACAAGTTCCAACACAGCATCTCCTAAAAACTCTAATCTTTCATAATCACTTTTTAAATGGTTTTCATTTACATAAGATGAATGAGAGAATGCTATATTATATAGTTCTTTATTCTTAGGATTAATTTTTAACTTTTTAAATAGTTTTTTCATCATTACCACCTCTTCAATTATATCACAAATATCTATTTATTTAAACTTTAAGTATCTTTCGGAGAGAAAATTCTTTGAAAAGGTGGAGATGTAATAATGAATTAAAAAATAATGGAAACAAAAGTCATGTTGTGCATATTATTGCTTCTACTTTTTTTACTAACTTAAATATTAAAAAAGTCACATCTGCAATAAGAAATGTGACTTTTATTTATTTTGTTTTAATTACTTACTAGGTACGCCTGTATAAGAACTATTGTCAAACGCTAAAATTGCCATAAATATAATATTTAAGAAAATCAATCCAACAGCAAATCCTGATGATTTACCAAATGCATGAGCAAGTCTTACATAAGCAATTATTAAATATACCATTAATACAATCTGTCCTATTATAGGTATTAATGCTAATAATAGTATCCATGGATTTATTCCACAGATTTGGAATAAAACAACCAAGTTGTATATAGGTATAATTGCTTCCCATCCTTTTTTTCCTGCTTTTTTGAATACTTTCCACATGCAAACAATACCAAAAATACAAACCAAAAGGGAAAAAATCATATACCCTGCACCAAGACCTGAAGATGCGCCCTCACTGGTATTATTTAAATACTCATAGCCAGTAGTATAATCCATACAATGTGTCCTCCTTTCTTATAAAATAAACAATGTCAACGGTGTCATATGCCCTATTGTATGACTACATAATACCATATTTATAATTGCAACTCAACAATTATTAATTGTTTCTTTACGCTTTTTTACTGATTTTTTCTTTAATTATTGATAAAATATTTTTTTAATAGTAAAATATAAATGCGGTGATGAAATGAAAAGGATTGCAATTTTTTTTATTAAACTTTATCAAAAAATCCCTTTTTCTAGTCACTTAAATTGTAAATATATTCCCACGTGCTCTAATTATGCAATTGAAGCATTAGAAACATATGGATTTATCAAGGGAAGTTATTTATCTATAAAAAGAATATTAAGGTGTAATCCCCTTTCAAAAGGGGGATTTGATCCTGTATGTGCAAAGGAGAAAAAATGAAAACGAAAAAACAATTTATTAAGTTATTGATATTAATAATCGTAATTGGGGGAATTACTACTGGTTGTTTTAAAAGAGATGAAATGGAAGATATAAATATTATTACTACTGTATATCCTCTTGAATATGTATTAAATAAATTGTATGGAGAAAACTCGGTTGTTAACTCTATATATCCTGATGGAGTTGATATAGATGAATATAAGATTTCTTCCAAAGAATATAAGGATTTCAGCAAACAAAATTTATTTGTTTATAATGGTCTAAGTAATGATAAGGATATTGCTCTAAATTTAATAAACAAGAATAAAGATATAATGATAATGGACGCTAATTTTGGAATGGAAATACAATATGGAATAGAAGAATTATGGTTGAATCCTTCTAATTTATTAATGATAAGTCAAAATATTAAAAATGGATTAACCGAATTAATAGATAGTAAATATATCAAAGAGGAAATAGAAGAATCTTATGATGAATTAAAAGTAGAACTATCAGAACTTGATGCCGATATAAAATTATTAAGTGAAAATGCTAGAAACAAAACTTTAGTAGTCGCTTCATCTACTCTTCAATATTTATCGAAGTATGGCTTTGATGTTATACTAGTAAATGATGAAACTGAAAATGAAAAAAACATAACTAAAGCAATAAATCTTATAAACGATGGAGATATAAATTATATTTTTATGCTAGAGGGCGAAGAAGAAACAGAAGCTGTAAAAACCATTAAAGCAGACACAAGTGTTGAAGTAATAACAATAGATAAATTAGATAACATTTCTGATGAAGAAAGGGATAATAAAAAAACATATTTAACATTAATGAAAGACAACATAGAATTATTAAAAAAAGAAACAGAGTGATTTTATGAATAGTGAAAAAGGCGCAAAAGGCGGAAGACGTGACAGAGTCATATCTTGGCTTTTTTCTTTAAAGAATAACAACAGAAAAAAAGAAAAAGAAGAAGATAAAGATAAAAAAAGAAAAACAGAAGATAATTTAACATATGTAAATGAAAATAATAATATTAAAGAAGAGGTCCCTTCAATATCAATTAAATCTAATGAAAAGGAAAAAGAAACAACAATAGATACCGATAAGCAAGTAATAGAACAATCAAAAAACGACAATGATAAATCTTTCTCTATTTCAGAAGTAACTGAAATAAAAACAGAAGAACATGAAATAATTCCAGAAGTAAAAATAATACCATTAGAAGAAGAAAAAAAAGAAGATTCTAATGAATTAGAGCTTTCGATTATAGGTGCAGTAGAAAAAATAATAAAAGAAGATATATATGAATTAGAAAAGATTGAATATGAACTAGAAGTTCTCAAGGAAAAAGAAGATAAAGAAGAAAACGTTGAAGAAGTTCAAAAATTAAAAGAAGAATTACAAGAATTAATAAAAAAATTAGAACAAATAAAAGAAAAATATGAATATCTACCCTACGATTCTAATTTATCATTATTAATAGATGATGAATATATCTATAGTTTAGTTTCTGAATATAAAGACACTATGAAAGATGAAAAAATAGTAGAAAGCATAAATTCGGATATAAGAAAAATAGAAGAATATATTAGTATAATTGATAAAATAATTAACATTGAAAAAGAAGAAGAAAATCTTGACAAATTAATAGACGAAAAAATGGATGATTTAGATATAAGAGATCTTGAATTTGAGAAAATGAAAGAAGATTATACTGATATAGAAGCAATTGATAAATACATACAAGATTTCAGTTATGATCAAGAAAAAATAATAAATGAATTAAATAGAAAAATTCAAAATTCTATAAGCATTCAAACAAAAATAGAAAAGGAAATAAACTTAGTTCCTCAATTTAATAAATTAATAGAGGCTGCACTCTTAATTGCTGCTTCAAAAAAGCTACCCCCTACTCTAGGTGGAAATTTAATGAAAGCAAATTTAATGGTTAACGCAATATTTATCGCCTCTAACTTTATAAAAACAGAAGAAAAAGAAAAGAAGATAACTATTGTAAAATACTCAGACTATTCAAAAGATATAATATACTCAATTAATGCTACATCGGAAGCAACAACCAATATAAATAAAGCACTTATAAATATAAAAGATATGCAAGAGTTATTTAAAAAAGAATGTTATGGCGCAAATATACCAGAATATGATGAGTTTATGAAAAATATGATAAATTTGGAAAAAGAACTAAGAGAAAAACGAAGCATAATAAATAAATATAATAAAGATTTCAATTATATGTTAACAGATCACAATGTTAAAATTAAAAGGCTAGAAGAAATGAAAAACTAGTCTTTTTTTCACACAAAAAACACATTAATATGTATAATATTATTTGGAGGTAATTATATGAGAATATTGGTTGTAGATGATGAAAAACTAATTCGTGAAGTGATTAAAGAATATTTGTTAAAAGAAAAATATGAAGTGATTGAAGCAGAAAACGGACAAGAAGCAATCGACGCTTGTAACACTAATGACATAGATTTAATCATATTAGACATAATGATGCCTAAAATGGATGGATATACTGCTTATAAAGAAATAAGACAAAACAAAAGAATACCAACTATAATACTATCTGCTCGTAGTGAAGAATATGATAAATTATTGGGATTTGATTTAGGAATAGATGACTTCTTAGCAAAGCCTTTCTCCCCTAAAGAACTAGTTGCGCGAGTTAAAGCCGTTTCTAGACGAAATAGCGATACTCCAGAAGATGAATTTATATATAATGATTTAAAAGTAGATTTTAAAGGAAGAGTTATTTCAATAAATGATAAAGAAATAAAAGTAACTCCTAAAGAATTCGAACTATTGAGTTATTTTATTAAAAATAAGAATATTGCTATATCGAGGGAAACACTTCTTAATAAAATTTGGGGATATGACTTCTTTGGAGACGATAGAACAGTTGATACACACATTAAAATGTTGAGAAATAGTCTAGGAAAATATCGTGATTTAATAGTTACAGTTAGAGGAATTGGATATAAACTTGAAATCAAATAAGACTATATCTTTAAAAAATACAATCTGGGCTTACCTAGCATTTTTTTCAACATTAATACTATTCTTTCTTTTCCTTTTCCAAATTATATTTTTAAATCAATATTATGAGTGGTACAAAACAAAAGAAATAAAAATTGCTGCGACAAGAATAAAACAAAAATATGATAAAAATAAAGATCTTAGTGAAACTTTTAATGATTTGTTGTTTAACAGGGGAATATGTATAGATATACTTTCCAATGATACATTAATTACTTACAATAATAATATGAACAAAAGTTGTGCCCCTACTAGTGATGTCAAATTGTATGAAGATGCATTAATACAAAATAATAATAAAGATACAATATTTAAATCAGAAAACCAAAAATATGGAGTTAAAAATCTAGTTTACTCCTTCGTTACTGAAGACAACACATATTTTTTTCTAACTACATCAATTAAGCCTATTGACTCTACAGTTACAATATTAAAGAATCAATTTATAATAGTTTCATTAGTTATTTTAGTACTTTCCTTTGTAGTTGGATTTTTTATATCAAAAAAGCTGTCTAAACCAATAGTAGGTTTGAGTGAATCTGCAAAAAAAGTTGCTAAAGGAAATTATAAAGAATCGTTTAATAGCGATAGTAATATAAGTGAAATACAAGAACTTACAACTACTCTTAATTATGCTAAAGACGAACTATCTAAAACAAATGAATTAAGAACAGAATTACTTGCAAATGTATCACATGACTTAAAAACACCTCTAACAATGATAAAAGCGTATTCAGAAATGGTTAGAGATATAACATATAAAGATGATAAAAAACGTGAAGAAAATCTAAATATAATAATAGAAGAAGTAGACAGACTTAACTTATTAGTGAGTGATATATTAGATCTATCTGTAATGCAAGCAAACATATATGAATTAAAAGAAGAAACTTTTAATTTAGTTGCATTAACAAAAACAATAATAAATAGATACGAAATATTCTCTTTAACAGAAGAGTATAAATTTATTTTTGAAACAAATAGTGATGAAATAATGATTAATGCAGATAAGCAAAAAATACAACAGGTCTTATATAACCTTATAAGTAATGCAATAAACTATACTGGTAATGATAAAACTGTAAAGATTAAAATAATTGATGATAAAACCAAATGTCGTGTTGAAATTATAGATTCTGGAAAAGGAATAAAAGATGAAGATATTAATCTAATATGGGATAAATATTATAAAAGTGATAAAAAACACAAACGCAATATGCTTGGGACTGGATTAGGACTTTCAATAGTAAAAAATATATTTGAACTTCATAATTATACTTATGGAGTTAATACTAAGAAAAACAAGGGATCAACATTCTATTTTGAAATTCCTAAAAAGAAAAAACTATAATTTTTCTTTTAGACAAGTATCACTTGTCTTTTTTGTTTTTATAGAGAAATTTCTAGCTAATTCAAGTATATATTCATCAGAAAACCCCAAATATGAAAAATCTGGTTTACTATCAATAGGTATATTATTCTTCATAAACTTTTTCAAAGTTTCTAATCCTTTTTCTTTATTTGCTTCTATTTCTAAATAAATACCATAAGCAATAATTCCAGACTCCACCTCTAATAAAGACTTTAAAATATCAAAATTTACTATTTTTTTATAATTTTCATATTTACTATTTCGCATAGAAGAAAGTCCATTTTTTGATATTGATAAAGCTCTAAGTTTCAATAGCGTGTTAGTAGCAACAAACTGCAAATAATAATCTTTTTTTACTTTAAGATTATTTGCTTCATGCTCAAACCCTATCTCTTTTAAATAATTAATAAACAAGTAATCAATTGTATAAGTCGGTACTTCTGCAAATCCAAATTGATTTTCACTTAATAACTTTTTCTTTGTATAGAATTCTACTGCATGCATAACCTCATGATTCAATGCTTGTGCTTTGAAAACATCTTTGGAATCTTTGACAGTAATATAGGCTTTGTCAAAAATAAAGTCCGTAAACATAATTCCTCCTGCATCTTCATAATCTTTTGAATAAGCTTGAGAAAAATTTATAGCCGAGGAATCATCAAGGGTCTTCATAGCCTTCTCATATATTTCTTTATCTCCTATCTTAGAATAAAAACTTTTAGATATATCAATAATATCTTTATTTGATATACCCAATTTTAGAGTTTCAAAGTTCTTCACGTCTTCCATCTTAAAACCTTGTGAAACAATATTAGACAAATTAATTAAAAAAACCAAATAATTCTCGCTAAAAAGGTGTTTGTTTTCAAAAATCGAATTCTCATTTACTCCTATTTTTTTTGAATTAGTTTTTAGAACTATTTTCCCATGAGACAAAATATTTATTGCATTATAAAAATAAGTGTATCTTATAGTTCCGCTATTTTCTAACATATTCATATAATTCATAAAAGTCAACGACAAAGCCTCTTTTTCTTTTATATCATTAGTATTCTTAAATCTCTCTAGAACATATCGCTTTCTCTTTCTTATTTCTTTTAAATTCCACTTATACTCTTCCAATTAAATACCCTCTACTTATATATCTTTTTCTTTACATTACTTTTTTGTTCTGAGGTTTTGTTCTTTACATTTTCTAATAATAAAAAATATCTAAAAGCAGTGTTTTTGTTTTCTAACAAATCATTTCTATTTTTTTCCTCACTATTATAATATTCAGGAATTTTACCTCCAAATTGTTCTACAGTAAAATCTATTATTTCACCATTCACAACATTATAATAATGACTCGTATCACCACACATACATCTCATAATTTTTCCGCCTAAAAAATCATTTACTACAAGCGATGTAACTGCACATTGCCCTAGAGATGGATTATCAATGTTCCAATTTTCTTTACACAAAGGATAACAAGTATCTCTACTCCATGATTTAGCTATATAATAAAACAATTCTTCTTTTTCCATATTAATCTTCTACCTACCTTATAACAATATATTATCACAGTAATAAAGAAAAAGCACACTTTTATTTTCTTAAATCATTATCCTTTATAATATATAATTTATCCTTTCTATAAAAAGCGTAGAATACATCTTCTAATTTAACATTATCTTTCTTTAATACAGAATAGACCCATTTTCTATTCTTATTTATTTGTCTTAGAGTATCTTCATCTATTACTCCATCTAATATCAATGGTAATGGATATTGACCATATTCTTTAGAATCCTTTTTAAAAACAGATAACTTTCCACTAGTTTCTAAAACAGCGTAATCAACCTCTTCTATACTTCTAATGTTCTTCTCTCTTAACTGTGTTAATAAATCTTCCAAATTATATCTTTGTTTTACCATTTCATTAAAATTTAAGTTGCCATCATTTATTATCACAGAAGGATTACCATCAAATATATTTCTTATTTTTGAACTTTTAAGAGAAATAAATGACATAACTATTTGAATTCCAACTAAAAGTAAAATAGGAAATATAGAAAGAAAAATGCTTTCTTCCCTTTTATCTATAGAGATCGCTGCAAGTTCAGCAATTAAAATAGATACAATAAGATCAACTATACCAAGTTGTCCTATTTCCCTTTTTCCCATAAAACGATATATAACTGTAATAATAATATAAAAAAGTAATGTCCTATACATTACAATAAAATAGTCCATAGCAAGCCTCCTATAACTATTATGAATTAATGTATATTTTTTTATTCAAAACATAGGTTTTAATAGGAGTTGAAAATATGTTTATAATTAAATATTTAAAAAGTCTTTTGTATATATTCATAAGTATTCTTATATTTACTTTATTAATATCTAGTCTAAGTTATTTTAATCTATTAGGAAGTGCATTAAAATATTTTAAACTTATAGCGATTATAGTTTCTATGCTTATAGGTGGTATATTTCTAGGTAAACAAAGTTCTAACAAAGGATATCTAGAAGGAATTAAAATTGGAGTTATAGTAATATTTATTTTGTTTTTATTAAGTTATTTAGGATTTGATAAAAACATAAATTTAGAAAGAATAATATATTATTTAATAATTTTAATATCTAGTATATTTGGTAGCATTATTGGAATAAATAAAAAATCAAAGTCTGAGAATTAAACTTTGATTTTTTTATAGTTTTCTAGTGCGAGTGCAATCTGTTCTGGACAAGAAGTAGCTTTCATCCCGCATTTTGTTCCTTTTAATTTAGTTATTACTTCATCTATATTCATTCCAATAAGTAATCTTGTAAGTCCTTTTGAATATCCAGGACATCCACCTATTATTTTTATATCTCTTATAATGTCGTTTTCTATTATAAATTTCATTTCTCTAGAACATACACCTATAGGGTTATAAATAAATTCGTTCATTCTAATTACCTGCCTTTGATTTATATTTATTCAAAAACTCTTTTCTAAATTCTAATAATCTATCTTCTTTTATAGCTTGTCTTATATCCTCAGTAAGTTTAATTAGAAATCTAGTATTATGAATAGATAAAAGTCTTCCCCCAAGAAGTTCATCAGCAGTAATTAGGTGACGAATATAAGCCTTAGTAAAATTTTTACAAGTATAACAATCACAATCTTTTTCTATAGGTGTAAAATCTTCCCTAAATTTTAGATTTCTCAAGTTTATTTTTCCATTTCTTGTAAAAGCATTACCATGTCTAGCAATTCTTGTAGACAAAACACAATCAAATAAATCTACTCCCCTTATTACTCCTTCTATTATATCAACAGGATCTCCTACTCCCATTAAATATCTTACTTTATCATCAGGTAAATATGGAGTTGAATATTCTATCATTTTATACATAGTATCTTTATCTTCTCCAACACTAGTTCCGCCAATAGAATATCCATCAAAGTTCATTTTAACTGTTTCAATAGCACTTCTTTTTCTTAGATCTTCAAATTCTCCACCCTGCACTATTCCAAATAAACTTTGATTTTCATTTGAATGTACTTCTTTTCCTCTTCTAGCCCATCTTAGAGTTCTTTCAATGCTCTTTTCCATATATTCATGAGTAACTGGATAAGGAGGACATTCATCAAAACTCATAGCAATATCACTATCTAACTTATTTTGAATCTCAATTGATAATTCAGGAGTTAAAAAAAGTTTTGATCCATCAATATGACTCTTAAAATGCACACCTTCTTCTGTAATATCCTTAGGCTTAGCTAATGAAAAAACCTGAAATCCACCACTATCTGTAAGAATAGGACCTTTATAATTCATAAATTTATGAAGACCTCCAGCTTTATCTATCAAATCAGCCCCAGGGCGAAGCCATAAATGATATGTGTTAGATAATATTATCCCACACTTACAACTATATAATTCCTCCGGAGTCAAAAGTTTAACATTTGCTTTTGTTCCAACAGGCATAAACATTGGGGTCTCATATATTCCGTGATTAGTTTCAAGAGTTCCATAACGAGCCATAGTATCTTTCTCTTTATGTAATAAATTATATTTTACTTTCATTTAAATCACCAACATCAGTATAATATCATAAATAAAATAAAAAGACTATAAGTCTTCTTATTTAATCTCAATTATTTCTATTTGATAAACTCCATTAGGACTTTCTACATCTACTATGTCCCCAACTTTTTTATTCATAATAGCTCTAGCAATTGGACTTTCATTAGATATTTTACTTTGAAAAGGATCTGCTTCTTGACTTCCTACTATTTTGTATTCATCTGTCTCATCTTCATCATCAACATATCTTATTGAAACAGTAGTACCAAGAGACACCTTATCACATGCAGCTTTCTCTATTATTTCTACATTTTCTAACATTTTCTCTATTTTCTTTATTCTACCTTCGATTTCAGCTTGATCATTTTTAGCCGCATCATAATCCGCATTTTCTGACAAATCTCCTAATGCTCTAGCTTCTTTGATTGCTTGAATATTTTCAGGACGTTTAACATTTATTAATTGATCTAACTCAGATTTTAGTTCTTCATAACCTTCTTGAGTTAAGTAAATTTTCTTTTCTTTCATACAACAACACCTCTTTCGTGATATCCCCACCATGATACTACAAAAATAACAATTTGTCAATATTTTTTTGTTAACACTTGTTGCATCTATTATACTGTTCTATAAAGAAACCATCTGTCATTCCTGCGATAAAATCTATGACAATCCTTTCCTTTTTCGTATTATTTATATAGTCCATATTCATATTATTCAAAAACACTTGATATATACTACTTGATTTATCTTCGTTATTTAAATCATCTATATATTTACTATACAAAGTATTAAATGCTTTATTATAATATTCCCTTTCTTCAAAAGAATTTGCTTTATAATAAATATTTTTATAATTAAATCTTTTCAATTCCTCAAGTGCATTATAAACCGTATCACTCATTTTTATATAAGGCATATCTTTACTATTTTCTACTACATCTAAAATTATTGTATTTATAATTTCCCTATTATTATTACCTAATACTTCTACTATATGAGTAGGAATCTCATCTCTTTTTACAACTCCTAAATTAATTGCATCTTCTATATCTCTTCCAATATATGCTATAACATCACTAAGTCTTACTACACATCCTTCTAAAGTCATTGGATGCATACTAAGTGATACTCTATTATCTTTTAAAGCTTTTTTATATTCGTTTAAAAATTCCTCTTTAGTCTTTTTTACAGGACTATATATATTATTCAAAGTTTCCCCATTATGACACATAATTCCGTCTAATACTTGTATTGTCAAATTTAGACCTTTACCACCATTTTCTAAAGTAATATAATTCCTAACGCTTTGAATATTATGCATAAATGCTTCATTTAATTTTTCCCTAGCAATCTTATTTAAGAATGATTCTCCAACATGCCCAATAGGACAATGACCAACATCATGCCCAAGAGCAATTGCTTCTATTAAATCTTCATTAAGATTAAGCAGTCTTCCAATAGTTCTAGCTATTTTACTAACCATTATAACGTGTGTTATTCTCTTAGTTATATGGTCATTATCCTGAAATGAAAAAACTTGAGTCTTATCTATATAACGAGTAAATGATAACGAGTAAATTATTCTATCTGTATCATGAAAGAAAGGTGGACGAACATCTTCTTTTTCTTCTTCTAATCTTATAAAATCGCTATTCTTACAAGCATATTTTGATAAATTATTATTCATACTATAACCTCTTTATTAATCTTTTTCCTTCAAACTCAGATTTAAATACATGTTCATTTAAATCAAAAGAATTAATGTATTCATCCATCTCTGAAGAAGAAATAATATTATCAGGTTTGATATCATTACGATCTACCCATAATACTCTACCATATTTTTTAATATGCCTTTTTTTATAAAAATCGAATACAATATCTTCATATTCTTCTTCATCAATACTAAAATAGTCTTTTACCTTTTCAGCATCTAACGGTGGAATAATTGGAAACTTATATCCAGTTACTAATTCTCTAGCATATAAATCATATGAGTTTTCAACATCTACATCAGCAATAATTTCATCAACCACATTATCTCTAAAAACTCTTAAATTTGTCGTTTCAATTAGATTTGGCTTATAAAATAGTCTTTTTCTATAATGCCATTCCTCTCTTAATTTTAACTTATAATACATTTAATTTCCTCCATTCTTTATTCTCATCATTGAATATTCATCTATTTCTAAAGTAGTATCAAGTTTTAATTTGATTACTTCTTCAGGATGCCTAGCAACTCCAATTGGGTTCAGCTCTTCATCATACACTTCATCTATACTAAATGATATAACATCACCTTTTGGAGTAAATACTTCTACTTCCCAACCTTTTTCAAAATAGTTTCTCTCTACTAATGTTAATATGTTATTTTTTTTGTCATAACCAGTAATAAGCCCGAGATAATCTTGATTAGATAATTCCTGCCTACCAGTATAATATTGATCAGTATAATCGGCTTGTTTTAGGAAATAATGAGTACTAGTTTCACGATTCGCAACTCTATTCAATATTTGTACTTGATTATTTAAATATTCTTCGGTTAAAGTGTTATTATAACATGCATCAATTATCTTTCTATAAGTCCCAATAACGGTTGCCAGATAATATAATGAACGCATCCTTCCTTCTACTTTTAAAGAAGAAACTCCAATTTCTATTAAATCCTTTATATATTTTGACATATTCAAATCTTTTGTTGCCATAGTAAATTTATCATTATTATCTTCGATATTGAATGCAAAACGACATACTTGACTACATCCACCTCTATTTGAATCTCTATTTGTTAAATAATTTGATAAAACGCATCTACCACTATAAAATGTACACATAGCTCCATGAATAAATACTTCTATATCTACTTTAGTTTTATCTATTATTTCTTTAATCTCGTCTTTAGATAGTTCACGAGCTAAAACAACTCTATCTATTCCCTCTTCTTTAAAATATAAAACACTATCTATGTTAGTAGTTGAAGCCTGTGTAGAAAGATGGACTTCCACATCATAATTATTTTTGATATGACTTATTATAAATGGATCACTAACAATAAAAGCATCTATTCCAGCATCAACTACCTCTTTTATATAATCGTCGACTCCTTCTATGTCCTCATTATGAAAAACTATATTTAAAGTCAAATAAACTTTTTTATTTAGTGAATGCGCAAAATCACAAGCTTCTTTAATTTCATTTATAGAAAAGTTTGTAGCATTTGCTCTTAAGCTATATTCTCTTCCTCCAATATAGACTGCATCAGCTCCATATAATAAAGTTACTTTTAATCGTTCTAAATCTCCTGCTGGAGACAAAAGTTCTATTTTTTTCATTCTTGTGCCTCCCTCTTAACTTTATAGATAGTTTTTTTGAATAAGAAAGAAGTGTTATCACCTAAAAGTGAATAACTATCATTAATACATTTTTCCCTATTACTACCACTTTTTATCTGTTCAATTAATTTCAATGTCTGTTCAATTTTTTCTTTTTCAATATAAGACTCATCTACAACAATATAAGAAATATTATTTTCTAAGAGCTCAGGAATTATTGAGATACCATTTAATACTTCACTAGTTTTGATAACAGTACCATCTTTGTTTTCTTTTATTAAATAAGTTTTGTCGTGTTCTTTTATCTGTTTTAGACTCCCATCATATTTTTTATTGATGCTATTATAATAATTGCTAAGAAGCAATCTTCTAGAACAAGACATAACTTGATGAGCCACTATTGTAACAAGAAAATTCATATTGCTTTTCTTGTTAATTTCTAAGATTTCATCCTTAGTGATTTCTCCAGAAATAAATCCATACTTAACACCCTTTTCATAATAATAATTACAAGTATTATAATTAGTTACCATATGAGTTTGATTCCATACTAAATCAATATTTAAATTATTATGTTTTTTAATATATAAAATCGATAAATCGTAAAAAAGTATTCCTTTTATCTTTAATTTATCTAACATAAAAAGTTTTTCTTTAAGTATGTCTAATTCACTGTTAAAAATATTTTTATTTATCGCAACAAAAATCTCTTTATTAAGTTTTGTAAGCGACTCTATTTCTTCTATATTAAATGTATCATCATAATCAATAGAAAAATCTTCAAGTCCAACAATAAACCCATCACACAAAGAAATATATGAATTTATATTTTCTTTTTTATTTATTTTAACAAGTGTCTTCATATCACACCTCAATTCACTACATATTTTAGCATATCTTAGATCCTTTTTAAACTTTTTAGCAAAAGAAAAAGCATTTTCATGCTTTTCTTATTTATTTTACAACGTATGGATTATCAATGGTTCCATCACCTGAAGTTATCTCTACATAAGATGCAAGATTTATTACTGGGCGAACGCTAGAACTAACATCCATATTTCCTCCACCTAAATAACCCATAGGAGGAAGAACCCATACAGTACCGCTAGATCCACCATTCCAAGGCGACATCGTCCAAGAAAATATATTATTTGCAACATAACTTGTATTTATTTCATCGCGAATATCAGCTATTCCCGCATACATTAATTCATCTACAGTTATTAATCCTATTGGATAAGTTAATGCCTTATTGCCTTTTGAACTTGTACTTGTTGTAAACAAATCATTTGTTTGAGGACAGGCAAATTGTGGTTGATTTGTATTTTCCCACCTATTAGAAGCTCCATATTCTGTATTGTTCGTTCCGTATCCTAGTGCTGTATCATTAGTTTCCCAAGTATTTGCTGTTGTTGCCATGCTCCTATCATTACAGAACCCTGCATCAACAGACATATATGATGTATAACTTAATAAGTTTTCTTGATACCAGTTATCTAAATATGTTTTTATTGTACTATCATTTGTATTTGCATGTGTTGCTTCGTATGTTGTTGAACCTGCTGTTCCATACATATATCCTACATATGCATTATCATTATAGTTAGTATTAAATGCACTGCTTCCTACAGTGTTTTCACTAATTAATCTTGTACTTCCATCTTCATTTATTCTCACTACTCTCCATAGTATATCTTCAGTTACATTTGCTGTAAATGTTGCGCTTTCACCTGTTGATGTTCCTCCAACAGCTGTACAAATCTCTTCATCCATTCCTACAAATGTTCCATAATAAAGAGAATTTGCACATACGTTAGTAGATAAACATTGCTCTTCTGTTGGATTGTTTTCAAAAACAGTATCTTCTGAACTAGTATAAAAGTACATTATATCTTTACCATTGTATCTACACGTATCCTTAGTTTGTGTTCCAAACTTAACATAGTTGTTAGCTACATCTCCTCTAAAGTAATATGTGATAGTATTTCTTTCAGTATTTGTACTTGTATAATATAATCCTTTTCCATTTGTATCGCTACTTATTTGTGAGAAATCAATTGATGAATCTGAC
>JAEDKN010000021.1 GCA_016295795.1 Bacilli bacterium | reverse complement strand
GCCACTGGTGTTCCTTCTAATATCTACGCATTTTACCGCTACACTAGAAATTCCACTTGCCTCTACCACACTCAAGTAAATCAGTTTCTAAGGCGAACCGGAGTTGAGCTCCGGGCTTAAACCTCAGACTTAATAAACCGCCTACACACGCTTTACACCCAATAAATCCGGATAACGCTCGCTCCCTACGTATTACCGCGGCTGCTGGCACGTAGTTAGCCGGAGCTTTCTTGAAAGGTACCGTCACTCCTATGTCATTTCCTACACAGGTCGTTCTTCCCTAACAACAGAGTTTTACAATCCAAAGGACCGTCATCACTCACGCGGCATTGCTCGTTCAGGGTTTCCCCCATTGACGAATATTCCTAACTGCTGTCTCCCGTAGGAGTTTGGGCCGTGTCTCAGTCCCAATGTGGCCGATCACCCTCTCAGGCCGGCTACGCATCGTTGCCTTGGTAAGCCATTACCTTACCAACTAGCTAATACGCCGCGGGCTCATCTCAAAGTGAAGCTTTAAAGGCTCCTTTTAATATAAAACAACGTATCGTTTTACATATCATCCGGCATTAGCAATCGTTTCCAATTGTTATTCCAGTCTCTGAGGTAGATAACCCACGTGTTACTCACCCTTTCGCCACTAAGCGAAAATCCAAATCCGCTTTGTGCAAGCACTCTACTTCAATGGGTCGCTTCGTTCGACTTGCATGTCTTAGGCATGCCGCCAGCGTTCATCCTGAGCCAGGATCAAACTCTCCAAAAAAAAATTTCAAGTTTGATTATAATTTAAATTTTCCTAGCTACTCAAAAATTGACGTTTTGCTCAGTTTTCAAAGATCATAACTGCAACTTTTGGGTTGCGTTAATAATATATCAAATATAGTAACTAAAGTCAATAACTTTTTTTATTTTTTTTTATGTTTTTTATATTTGATATTTTGTCGTTTTTTTGCCGACGCGTATTAATATATCAAATCAAATTATTAAAGTCAATGATTTTTTTTCATTTTTTTTATTTTTTTAATTTGGTACATTTCATCGCTTCCAGCTCTAATTAATTTATCAAAAAGTTCGACTAATGTCAACACTTTTTTAACTTATTTTAATTTATGCTTTTTATAGTTAATAATTCATATTTTTTTGCTTTTTTATTGTTTCATATTCTAAGTGATATTTTTCTATAATTTCTTTTTGAAAAGGTGGCTTCTTTTCCCTTGCCATTTCTATAAGTCTTGATAGCTCGTCCTTTAAAATCATATCGATATCGTCTGGATATTTCATTTTACTTTTATGATAATTATATTCTCCTCTATCTAAAATTTTAAATGACCCATCTGGGAATACTCTTAGATCTAGATCATAATCAATATATTTTATGGTCATATCTTCTATAACAAATGGAGAAGCCATATTACAATAATAATATATGCCATCTTTTTTACATTGACCTATTACATTAAACCAATTGTTTTTATAAAAAAATAATATTGCTGGTTCTTTGGTTTTCCATGTCCTCCCATCAGATTCTATAACTCTTGTTTTTTCGTTTCCAAAAACAAGATAATCGTCATGTTCTTCCAGTAAAACTGCTTCATCCCACGCTCTATGTATACTTCCGTCATGTTTATAGCTATGTATAATAAATTTTTCTCCCTTAAATATTTTCTTCATACAATCCTCTTCCTCAATTCAAATTATATCATATATTCTTTTTTTTTCAATAAACCAAAAAAGAAACACAATTAGGATTATGTTTCTTCTTGAATTACTTCTTTATTGTTTTTTTTACTAATTCAGTCGCAAGTTCTTTATTTCCAGGGGTTTCAAAGGCACGTAACACCTCTAATGGAATAGCAAATACAATTGTATTAGATTGGTCAGATGAAATATCGTTTATTGTAGATAAAGTTCTTAAATGAAGAGCCCCAGGAACTTTGCTCATAGTCTCTGCTGCTAGTGCTAAGTTTTTAGAAGCTTCTACTTCCCCTACCGCTTTCGTTATAACCGCAGCTTTTTCCCTTTCTGCCTCTGCCACTTTAGCAATAACTCTCTGCATCTCTTCAGGTAAAGAAATATCTTTTAATTCGACGTTTTCAACTTTAACTCCCCAAGGATCAGTCAAATCATCTATTACTTGGCATATATTCTGTGAAATTTTTTCTCTATCAACTAATAGCTCGTCTAAAGATACGGAACCTACTACATTTCTCATAGTAGTTTGTGCTAATTGTCCAACAGCATAATAATAATTTTCAACCTCTAATATTGCCTTGGAAGCATCAAAAATTTTGTAGTATATAACCGCATTGATTTTTACCGAAACATTATCTCTTGTTATCGCTTCTTGCGAAGGAACATCTACTGCCTTTGTCCTTATATCAACTTTTTTATAAGTTTGAAATATAGGCCAAACAAAATTCCATCCTGGTTCCATTATAGAACTAAATTTCCCACAAGTAAATTTAATTCCTCTCTCATATTGGTCGATCTGTTTTATAGACGCTAACACCAATACTACTGCTAAAATTAATAAAAATATAAACATATTTTCTTTTCACTCCTTCCTAATATGTTTTTTCGAAATTAAATTCAACCGGTTTTTTAAACACTCTAGGCAATTCATTAACCGATTCTTGTTCATACTCCATGTTGTTTAATCCGCTACTCGCGTCAAAATAGCAAGCATCTTTTTGTGCCCTGTTTAAGCACGCATAATAAACGATTCCTTCGACTATTGAAGTCGATATTTTTTTAATATCCTCTGAAGCAGTTGAATCAATGGCTACCGTAGTTGCTTTAATACCTGGATTTCGTAGCCTTAAATGTCTTACTCCAGATCCTAAACTAATATTTGCTTTTTCTTTGGAATAACCGAATGAATAATTTGCGCTATTTACAACAATTGAATTTTCTAGAGTATTATTAATGCACAATGCCAAGGAATCAGAATTAAGCGGACCTTCAATACCATATGTTTCATCAGACATATCCGCCATAATTATATGTTGACCACTTCCATTTGCTTCGTGGCTGATTCTTAAACCCAAAATATCATCGTCTGGATTTTCATTAGCCGCTTGTTCATATATATCCAGTGTAAGTTTATCTATATCTGATATATATACATTAACTCCCATTTTCTGCAAAATTTCTTGTACTTGCTCGACAATCGATGAAATAATATGACTACCAGTTTTTCCTAAAACAACAGTTATATTTGAAAAATCCATCTCTTCTGTCCTTATAACTCCCTCATGGATATTTACTTCATCTTCTTTATTATTTTTGTTGGAAACCATTTCATAGCAAATCCCCTCAAATGTAATTCCATCTCTTAAATAACTTTGCAATTCTTCCAAAGAAATCAATACTGTTGTATTATCATTTCTTTCTAGTTGTATGTGAAATTTCTCAGTTTGACTGTCATCATTTTTAATATCTAAAAATTGGTAATTGTTATCTAAAAAATCATTTATATCTTTTATGTTCTCAACTCTATATTCTTTTGTTTCTCCGTTTTCATTCTCTTCGACAAAAGAATAATAACTAGTACTAGAATCAGGTTGAACGCTACCATAATGTTGGCTCGCATTTTCTAAAGAATCTAACGGAACAAAAAAATTGGCATTCTTAATAACAACATGAGGATACTCAAGTGATTCCAAATTACCAGGAGTTATCTTATTACTTTTCATATGCTTTCCTCCAAAATAAGTATTGTAAAACTTACTTTACTCTATTCTACTTTATTATATAACAAAAAAAACTACTAATCAACATCATTTATAAATACAATTATTATTAAATCGCCTTATTATATAATTTATATTTTTGGCATTCCCTTTCATCTTAACAATAAGACCCTTCCTGAATAATATTTTTGTAGAAAGTTTACGCTCTAATAAATGTATTTCATAGAAAGATTCTACCATTTTTTTATAATCACCTAAGTTACCTGTTATATTATCAAACCAATAATCTATACTTTCTATCTCGCCATTAAGTCTAAGTTTCTCTATAGTTGATAGAAAAGTCTTGTTATTTAAAAGTTCTCTACAAACAGAACTTTCTAAATAGTATGCACTAGATTTATATTTTATATTTTTTATTTCGTGACTAACCGCAAGAAAAACATTAGACAACTCCTCATTATCAACTTTTTCTATAGACATATTACTTATAATGTTAATTATATCTTCACTTTGCTTTGTATTTATTACTTCTTCCAACACAAACTCTTTACTCTTTGATGGACTTTTATCAAATTCATTAATATTATAGTTTATATAACTTAAGCCCGTTCTTAATTGTACTTGATTGTTTAATATTTTAATTTCATTTTTCATCGAATTAATTGCATGATTAAATTCATGAACAATACTATCTATAAAGTTTAAGTATGCAGATTGAGCTTTAACTACAATATATTTTTCAGAATAGTATTTCCCATCATATAATAAATCTCTACCAAAATAAGCTTCTATTCCATTAGGCATATCTTTTTTTGTATAAATTTTGGTATTTCTAAAACATTCTATTACTGTTTTTTCATTTTCCATTCCATATTTTATAATAAATGCCGGAATTATAACGTAGAGCAAGTGTCTAATAGAAGAATTATAACCTAATCTATCACACAGCGAATCAGTAAAATTAACATATTTGGCAAAAAAAGCATTTATATCATTCATTGATATCACCCCATTTGTTTTTTTTGCTTTCTTTCATTACACTAGCAAGCGTTATAGAGGAATTTCCATATTTATCATTTATTTCATCCAAAACTTTATCTATCATATCAACCGGTTTTTCCTCCTCAAACAACGAAATTTGTTTATTACAAATATTAGTAAAGTTACTGATACGAACCCCAATACTCCTAATTTTAGTTCCGTCCCAGAACATATCAAAAAGTTTTAATACAGAATTGTATATATCCTTTGTTGAATCAGTTGAAGAATCAAGATGAATCTGCCTTGAATACTTTTTAAAATCAAATGTTTTAATGATAATTCCTACAGTATTAGCGTACATTCTTTGTTCTCTGAGTGTTTTGCTTATCTTCTGTGTTTGAAGTAAAAGTGTCTTTTTTAATCTTTCTATATCATCTACATCAATTTCAAAAGTTTCAGAAGTACTAATACACTTATTTGTATCAGAATTAGAAATAACTCTAGATTCATCTATGCCATTAGCATATTCCCATAGTGTTACAGCATAATTTTTAAAGTGTTTCTTTAAAAAAGATAAATCACAGTTAGCTAAATCACCAATTGTATTTATATTAAGTTTCCTCAACTTTTTACTAGTTTGCTTACCCACCATAAACAGCTCTTCTACATCTAATTTCCACATTTTTGCTTTAATTTCATCTTTATATAAAGTATGAACCTTATTAGGTTTTTCAAAATCAGACGCCATCTTAGCACAAAGCTTGTTATTTCCAACACCTATATTTACAGTAAATCCATAAAGCTTATAAATTTCATCTTTCATTTTATAAGCTAATGAGACAAGATCTTTATATAAATAACTAGTATTTGTCAGATCTAGGAAGCATTCATCTATAGAAAAAACTTCCATATCAGGAGTAAATTGGGATAAATATGTGAACAATTGATTCGACTTTATTTTGTAATACTCATATTCTGCAGGAAATACTTTTAATCCAGGACATTTGCTCCTAGCAGAATATAATGTCTCAGCAGTTTTTATACCATATTTTTTGGCAATTGTCGACTTAGCCAAAACAATGCCGTGGCGTTTTAATTCATCCCCTCCTATAATGGACGGAATAGTTCGAATATCAGTTTTATATCCTTCTTCTAATAGTTTTATTGCACTCCATGATAGAAACGCATTATTAACATCAATATGAAATATTATCCGACTTTTGTTCATATCAATCACCATTAAAATTATAGAACAAATTTTCGCTAACTTCAATCGAACAAAAAAAGAAATGTTTTATTTTATCAAAACATCTCCTGTCATTTCTTTTGGAATATTTAAATTCATTATTTTTAAAACCGTAGGGGCAATATCAGAAAGCTTTCCATTCTTCAAGTCGAAATCATTATTACATATAATAAAAGGCACTTTATTAGTAGTATGGCTAGTAACAGGATTTCCTTTTTCATCAAGCATATATTCACAGTTCCCATGATCTGCAGTTATTATAAGAAGTCCTGATTTTTCTTCAACTTTATTAAATAATCTCTCAACACATTTATCTAAAAATTCCAAACTTTCCACAGTTGCATTAATATTTCCCGTATGCCCCAACATATCACCATTAGCATAATTTAAGATTATTACATCATATATATTTTTATCTATTTCCTCTAATAAAATATTAGTAATTTCAAAAGAACTCATTTTAGGACTCAAATCATATGTTGTAACTTTTGGCGACGGAATCAATATTCTCTCACACCCATCCAACTTTCTCTCAACTCCACCGTCAAAGAAATAAGTAACATGCGCATATTTTTCGGTTTCTGCAATTCTTAATTGCTTTTTTCCTTCATTGCTCAAGCAAACACCTAAAGGAAAATCAATCTTTTGATTACTATAAGCATTAGTACATATTACTTCATTTGAAACAGGCATAAGAGTAGTCAAATTTATATTTATATATTCTCTATCAAAGCCATTGAATTTGGGATTAGATAACGCAGAAAGCAGTTCTCTTAATCTATCTGGCCTAAAATTAAAGTCTATTACAACATCATTTTCTTTTATTAATCCATTCTTATCTAGGATAATAGGTTCAATAAATTCATCAGTAATACCATTCTCATAACTATTAAGTATTGCATCTTCAACACTATCGAATTCTTTTCCTAATCCACATACAATGGCATCATATGCTTTTTTCACTCTATCCCATCTATTGTCTCTATCCATACCATAATATCTTCCCATAAGGGTTGCGATACTTCCAATCTCGATTTTATTTAGCTTATCTTGTAACTTCTTAAAGAAATCTATTCCAGAAGTTGGTGGAGTATCACGCCCATCACTAAATCCGTGAATATAAACTTTGGTTATTCCTCTTTCTTTGGCCATATCTAAAATTGCAAAAAGATGCTTAAGCAAAGAATGAACACCTGCATCACTAATCAATCCAATTATGTGTAATGCAACATTGTCATTTTTAGCTTTATCTATTGCACTAATCAAATTTCTATTTTTATAAAAATTGCCGTTATCAATTTCTTGATTTATAAATTGAGATGGTTGATATACAACTTTTCCAGCACCAATATTCATATGACCAACTTCACTATTACCCATAGTATTCTTAGGAAGTCCTACACTTTCACCGCTTGCTTCTAACAAACAGTGCGGATATTTATTCCAAAGAAAATCCAAAAATTCTGTGTTAGCCTTTTTAAATGCATTTCCATACTCTTCTTCCCTATAACCTACTCCATCCAATATGCATAATATAACTGGTTTCACTATATCATCTCCTAGATTAATTATAAACAAAATAAAAGATTTAAACAAGTTAAACCTCTTAATATTGTTTTTTTATGCTATAAAATATCACTTAAGCAAAACAAAGCATATGTAGGTATATATTTTACACCTTTTTTAATAGAAAAATTGTCTTCTGTTACTCTAACCGCCTCTTTAATATCAAACTTATTCATAAATAAAGTTAATGATTTCGCTTTAGACATATTTTTATTGACTATTTCTATCGGAATAATTTTGCCTATTCTTGTTTGGACAACAAAATTAACCTCAGCCTTCCCTTCAGATTGATAATAATATAGATTATATCCTGCATTTACAAGCGTTATTGCAATCATATTTTCAATTATAGTATATTTAATCCTATTATCAGTCAAAAATTTGTTCTTATTCAAATACATCTTACTAAAAAGTATTCCTGTATCATTTAAATACAATTTAAAATTATCTAAATCTTTGCAAGAACTAAGAGGGGACTTTACTTTAGAAATTTTATGACTCTTATATACAAAACCATTATTGTATAAAAAATTTATGGCCTTCTCATAGTCTTTACTTCTTCCCCCAGTTTTAATTAATCCATATTGAAACTTCTTATTAGGTTTCTGTAATTGAAAAGGTACGCTATCTAAAACTTCTATGCTCCTAGTTATATCTATTAGATTATCTAAAGAACTCAATTCTTTTTTATAAGTATCCATAACTTTATCATAAACAGAATTAAGAAGTAAATGATTCTTGTTATTAATGCTAAGTTCAACCGCTTCAGGCATTCCTCCAGTTGCTAAATAATCATCAAAATATTCGAGTGCAAGTGAATGAAAGGGCATAGGTTCATTATTTTTGAAGGACGTCTTTATAAAATCAATTAGTTGTGCATTATTAATTGCAATTAAATATTCTTCAAAATCTACATTAGTCATCATTCTATATTGAAATTCTTCTCCTTTGAACCTTTTTAAGTTTTCTTTTAAAGAAGTAATCAAAATAATATGATAATTATGCCTATTTCTTCCAAATACTTTAATACCATTAACTATTTCAGCGTCATTCAAATTGTCGAAGACAATCAATGTATCCTCTTCTAAAATAGTCTCAGCTGCAAGCATAGATAAGTGGGTTATTATCCTGTCGATAGTTCTTTCCCTTTTAAAGATTTTATATATCTCAATATTATTTTCAGTATTAAAATATACTACATTTTTGTAATATTCTTCCCCAAATTTTAAAACTGAGTAAGTTTTCCCTACTTGTTTATTACCATAAATCATAAGTGGTCTTCTGTTAACATCTTTTTTCCATTTTAGCAAGTTATCCTCTATTTTTCGTTTCATAAAGTGACCTCCTAATCCATTATTGTTATACTTAAATTATACAAAATTACTTCTACTATGTCAAATCAATGTAAAAATCAATAAAAAAAACTAGTTCTAATACTAGCTTGTTTTTATTACAATGCTCCTTGATGGAACTCCAATCTTAACTTATCCGCCACAGTTACTATAAACTCAGAGTTAGTTGGCTTTGCCTTATCAATATCAACACTGTGTCCAAAAATTTCTTCCATCAGATCCCAATTTCCTCTATTCCAACTCACTTCTATTGCATGACGTATAGCTCTTTCCACTCTAGATACAGTGGTTTCGAATTTAGAAGCAATATCAGGATATAATTCTTTAGTTATTCCCCCAATTACTTCTGGATTTTCATATATTATAGAGATGCCCTCTCTAATATATTGATATCCCTTTATATGCGAAGGAACCCCTAATTCATGTAATATCTTTGTTATAGATATTTGCAAATTGTTATGATAAACATCAATAGATTTATTGATATGTTTATTTTCTCCTACGCATTCTAATATTCTTTTTTCTAATTCAGATAATTCAAAAGGCTTTAATATAAAATATACTATTCCCAATTCAGATACCTTTCTAATCATATCTTGAGTATTGTAAGAAGTTAAAACTATAACTTTTTTGTCAATATTTTCTTGTTTCATTTCTTCTAATACCGAAACTCCATCTTTCTTAGGCATGATTAAATCCAAAATTACTACATCGTAATCATTTTGATTTTCTTTAATTAACTTCATACCTTCTACTCCATCATAGGCATCTAAAGATATATCAATATTTTCATGATTACTAAAATACTCCTTTACCATTTTGACAAGCTCAACGTTGTCATCAATCATAAGTACTTTAATATTTTCCATTATCCTTTCCTTTCTTACTACCCTGTATCGTTATTATACAACAAAAATCTCTCAGTTAAAAGAGAGATTTTTATCTTATTTTGTAAAGTTTTGTCGATTTATAAAACCTTGCTAATTATATTGTTAAATTCATTTACTTTTGTACTTGAACTACCAATTAAAAAGCCATCTAAATCTTTTATTTCATTTAATTCATCAATATTAGAAAGATTTACATTTCCTCCATAAATAACTACTGCATTAACACCATATTTTTCTTTTATCATATTTTTTATATATATGACAATATCATTTATCTCTATAGTTGTTGGGATTGAATCAGAACTTTTATCAGAAGTATTTATTGCCCAAACCGGTTCATATGCAAAAATTATTTTTTCAACAGATTCTGTGGATATTTTATTTAAACATTCGCTTAATTGCACGGAAATTGTGGAATACACCTGAGAATTTTCCTTTTGTTCTAAATTTTCCCCAATACAAAGAATGGGGGTAATATTATAGTCTAGTAGAGAACATATTTTTTTTGAAATTATCTCGTTTGTTTCATGCTGGAAAATTCTATTATCACTATGACCAACTATACAATATTTGATTTGAGATGAAGCTAATTGTCTTGCGCTAAGCGAGCCTGTAAATGGCTCTCGATATGATATGTTTTGTACTCCTATCTCATAAAAGTTTGAATTAAAATAAGGAATATAAATATCGTTAGGACAAATTATTAATTTGTTATATTCAACAGGTCTCAATTTTGTAATATAATCTAAGATTTCCTCTCTCATTAAATAATTTTTATGATTAGCTATAATATACTTCATACTATTTCTTTACCTTTTCTATAATATCTGAAATTAATCCAAATCTTCCTTTTTTATTATCTATGGCATGCTTATATACATCAAGCACAGATTCTGCATAGTGTTTAGAACTATGTAATTCTGCATTTAGTCTAGCTTGCTTAGCCATATTTTTGATTTTCATTTTATCCTTATATAACTCATTAATAATAATTTTATATTCCCTTTTGTTTTTAAATATACGTCCGTTTAGATGATCTGCAACAGTAAGTCTAAAACTTTCGTCATCTATACAAATAGGAGGTACTCCTGCAGCCATGGCTTCAATAACAGTTAGTCCTTGCGTTTCTGTAGTAGATGCTGTTACAAATAAGTCTGCAACCTGATAATAGTTAGGTACCTCCTCCCAAGGAACCATGCCAGTAAAGAAAATCTTATCATCCAAATTCAATTTCTTAGCATGATTATAAAAGTCTACTCTTTCTGGACCATCTCCTACAATAATCAATTTGATATTTGGAATTTTACTTACTAAATCCTTTTGGGCTTCAATCAAGAAATCTATATTTTTTTCTTTTCCTAATCTGCCTACAAAAAGTAATACAAAATCATCTTTTTTAATCTTAAGTTCGTGTTTGATCTTGTACACAGCTTCTTTTTTTATTTTTTCACTATAAAATCTTTCTATCTCAATTCCTGTTGGCACTATATAAATATTTTTATCCAACCCATATTTTTCTTTAAATAAATCCCAAGTTTTTTTTGTAGGTACTATAAGTTCATTTGCTGTTGTATCACAATAGAACAATGTCAGATATTCAACCAATTTTTTACTAGATTTATCAAAATATCCATGCGTAATATAATGTACGTAATCCTCATACATTGTATGATAAGTATGGACAAGCGGAATATTCAATTGTTTAGAAATAAGCCTAGCAAATGTTCCAACGCCGAACTCTGTATGAGAATGGATAACATCTAATTTCCATTTTTTTATTTTATTAACAACTCTTATAGGATAAATTCCCGACAAGCGATAATCATATATTCCGGTAGGAAGGCCAGGAATTTTGATAGTTTTGCCATTATCTTCATATTTATATTTCATATTATCAGGATTTACGGTTACTAAGAAAACCTGGTGTCCCTTTTTCTCTAAAGCCTTTTTTAGCATACAAACACTAGTAGCAACCCCATTTATATACGGAGGATACGTATCAGTAAATAGACCTATTCTCATATTATTCATCTCCTTTATAAAAGCTAAAGACGAATCCACCAATTATCATCCCTAAATAATATGTTATGAATCGCCATATTAATAACATTGCTGATAAAGCGAATCCACTTATAAAATTTCCAAAAAATTTCATGAATCCGTATTCTATACCACCCGTTCCTCCAGGAATAGGCACAAAAGAACCAATAATTAAAACATATGCAGAGGATATAATTGTGCTTAATGGAGTCATAGAATTTACAATTCCCATGCCAAGCATTAGAAAGAATGGAATAACATAATAACAAGTGAGCGCCAAAAGATTGACAACAAAGCCTTTTAGGAAAAGTGATTTATTGTCGACAAAAAGTTTAGCGCTTTCTTGAAATTCTAACAATCTATTATTCCATTTTAATAATGTATTATTAGAATCCTTAACTATTTTAAGCTTTGTTCCTAATTTTATTGAAATATTAACAATAAAATTGCTAACACGTTTAGAAAAACATATTACTAAAGTAACAATACATACTAATGTATTGATTAGGAATCCTATTAAGACTAATCTTCTCAACACAACTGCGGATTCAAAAAAATTATATCTATAATTCATTATAACTGCGAATATACCATATAAAACCAATGCAACTTGATATACCATAAAATTTTGCATAACAATGTTTGTTGATTTGGCTAAACTTATATTACATTTTTTTAACATATATATTTCCATTGGCTGTCCACCAGTAGAAAATGGTGTTACACCATTGAAAAATTGAGTAATTAAAGTTTGGTGTAAAATTGTTTTAAAACTAATTTTATCAGAATATTTTTTCACAATACAAAACATTCCTAATGCTTTGAATATCCAATATAGAGCTATAAATACTATTGCAACCAAAAGCCATCTTATATTCATTCCAAATATAATGTTGATTATTTCACTAAAATTGTCTTTCAAAATAAAAATCATAATAACAGAAGTGATAATCAACAATATAAACGATTGCTTTTTTATATTTTTCATAATATATCCCTCTGTTTACTTATTGTTTATTATATCAATCCCAGGAAGATTTTTTCCACTAATATATTCAAGTGTAGCCCCACCTCCGGTCGAAGCATATGTAACTTTGTCTTTGTATCCGAAAACTTTACTAGCTGCGACTGTATCACCACCACCTAATATAACAGTAGCATTAACATCGTTTGATGTAATAAATTGTAATATTTCTTTTGTACCATCAGCATAATTAGAAAATTCTGAATAGCCTAATGTTCCGTTCCAAAAAATAGTTTTAGCTGTTTTTAATTCACTTTTAAATAACTCTATTGTTTTTGGACCAATATCCAAACCATTATCGTCGTTTTCCATCTCATTGATTCCTACTACTTTATAATTACTATTATTAGAGAATTCTTTTGTAACTTTTGCATCAATACTTAAAACTATTTTATCAGAATAATCATCTAAGGTCTGTTTAGCAAATTCTAAACTATCCAAATCAACAATAGAACTTCCAATTTCTATTCCTTTTGATTTTAAAAATGTATATGCCATTCCTCCGCCAATCAAAATTTTATCTGCTTTTTTTACTAATGAAGAAACAACCTCTATTTTATCGTTTATCTTTGCTCCTCCTAATATAACTACATATGGCCTGTTAGGCTGATCAAGAATACTTAGTTCTTTTAGTTCCTTTTCAATTAGAAAGCCAATTCCAGAAGGAATATTGCTAGCTATTCCAACATTAGATGCATGAGATCTATGAGCCGTACCAAAAGCATCATTTATAAATATATCCCCTAAACTAGCCCAATATTGGCCAAGTTCAAAGTCATTTTTACTTTCTTTCTTACCATTTAGATCTTCAAATCTAGTATTTTCTACCAATAACACATCCTTCGGAGCCATTTTATCTATTGCTGATTCTAACTCTGGACCTCTAGTAAATGGAACAAAGACAACCGATTTATTTAAAAGCTCACTAAGTCTTTCTGCTACTATTTTCAAACTTTTTGATTTTTTGTCTTTTTCTTCTTTAACTTTGCCAAGATGAGAGAACAATATAACTTTCGCATTTTTATTTATAGCGTAATTGATAGTCTCTAGGCTTTCTACTATTCTATTATCATCAACTATTTTCCCTTCTTTTATGGGAACATTGAAATCACATCTTATTAAAACTTTCTTATTATTTAAATCAAAATCTCTAATTGTCTTCTTCATGTTTATCCTCCATATGTTAAGTATATCACATAAATAAAAAAAGAAAAAGGACACAGTTAAATTTAACCAAGTCCCTTATTAATTTTTATTATAATGTTTTGCTCATTTCACTTAGAGTCTCTTTCATTAAAAGTTTTAAGTCTGCAGGATATCCGCTCTTATTCTTAAAATAATATGCATAAGAATCTGCGAAGAACTCTCTATAATTTGTAAATGAATACTCTCTAAATATTTTACCCTTATATTTGCTATACATAATTACAAAATCTTCTCTATTGGCAATATAACCTTTACCCGTTTTATAATTATAATATGCATCCATTCCATGTGCCAGCTCATGAGGCAATGTAGTATCGTAATAATCAGCACAACTTATATCAGTAATATATGTTGCACCTGAACCCGAAGTCATCCCAGATATATTTAGATTTGAATATTTAGGCCACCAAGATTTTAATGTATTTCTAGTAACAATATATATCTTCTGAGTTTGAATAACATAGTCCGGTGTGTTTTTCAAATCACTTATATACTTATTCACAACAGATTTAGAACAAGCGCTTTCTACATACACTTTTACGCCTTTTACTGTCTGACTAACAGCCATTTTAGATCTTTGTGTTGTTGTTGTGCTTGATCCAGAAGAACTACTTGATGCTTTTTTATAAGTATAAGTATTTGTTTGTTTACTATCTATCTGATTACTACATTTATTATCACTATACAATCTTATTATCGCATACCTTGATGGGTAGTTTGCATTTACATCTAACGTAAATGTTCTTGTTTGTCCCTTATTAATTGATATACAATTAGGCTCTGGATAACTCACTGCACCTTTATTATAGGTTACAAACTTGTAATAATAAGTCTTATTCCCAGTATGTCCTACTGTTATTGATATTTTTTGATTCGTTGAATACTCTTTTGTTGATGGCTGTGTTATTTTTATACTTACGTTTGTATCAGGAGTATTAACAGAATTTTTTGTAGTTATTGCATAAAATGTTGTATTTTTCGTTAATGTTATTGTACTTCCTACTTTATATTGTGCTGTTGTTGCATTCTTTGATGTATTCCATCCTACTATTGTATATCCATCTCTTTTTATACTTGGTGCTTTTACTGTGCATGAGCTACCTGTTGTGTTACAACTCAAACTACTACTTCCTATACTTGTTGCTCCATTTTTATCAAATGTTGCTTTGAATGTTTTTTGCACTTGAGTAGTTG
>JAEDKN010000061.1 GCA_016295795.1 Bacilli bacterium | reverse complement strand
ACAAGGGGGAGGAGCAGCCTCTACCACAGGTAATGTTACTGGGATTTATGATATGAGTGGAGGAGCATATGAATATGTAATGGGAAATTATGGGAAAACAGCAGGAAGTTCAGGATTAACAGTAAGTGGAGTTCCGGCAGAACATATAGATATATACTCTGGAACTAGTGTAAGTGCCAGTCATTTAGGCGATGCTCTAGGAGAGACAGCAGGCTGGTATAGTGACTACGCGAACTTTGTTAACTCTTCTGGCCCTTGGTTCAAGCGCGGTGGCGGCTTCGACAGTGGGGATAGTGCGGGCGTGTTCAACTTCAACAGCTACACGGGTGGAGGCTACACCTTCGTCGGGTTTCGTGTGGCGCTTTCCACTACGGGAGCGTAAGCGAGTGTGAAACACAGATAGAGCAATTTATGGCGAAGGCAATGTATAATATGATACATACCATACTTGGTATGGGGATTGCACACACCGCACCCATTTTTGCGGGGTGGGGGTCTCGTTAACTTAACTGTGTCTCGTATAAAGATACATGATAAATATCAAATAAAAATATTTATCAATAAATGTAGTTATTATAATAACATAAATTTAACTAATGTCAATAGGAAAAATATATTGACATTTTTATAATAAGTGATTATAGTATTCATTGTTGTTTTGGGGGATATAGCAACGCTGAGGAGCGACTAGAGCACCAAGCAATAACATACAAAAAAGGAATGTGTATACTAATTGTATACATCTTTTTTATATCATTTTCTTTTTTGGTGTTCTAAAGCGACAAACCTCGGGGTTTAAGGGGCAGAGCCCCTTCATTGCTATAATCTTAATTTAAATATATATCAAAGTCGTTTTTATGAACCATTTTCAATTCATTTAAAATATTATTCCAATTAGGTACATGAGTTTTTGCCCATTTTGTTTCTAAATCGATTAAATTTACATAAATAATATTCAATGCGGAAGATGAATTAGGTAAGGCTCCACGACCATAGAAACCACGTTGTATTTTTGAATTAACAGATTCGACAATATTGTTAGTATAAATGTATTTTCTAATATTTAAAGGGACATTAAATAAAGGCAAAATTAAATTGAAATAAGTTTCAGCGTGTTTAAGCATAACTTTTTTATCTTTATATTTTTTTCTAAATTCTTCATAGTTACTAATAGCAATATCTTTATTTGGGGCAGTATATATTTCTTTGAAATCATTGATAATATTTTTACAATCGATTTTGGTAGTATATTTTTTCAAGTTTCTTACAATATGAACAACACATCTTTGATAAGTAGTATTTGGGAATTCATTTTTTATAGCATTTTCAATGCCAGTTACTCCGTCACTTATAAAATATAAAATTCTCTCAACACCGCGATCCTTAAGATCACCAAAAACTTCAAGCCAAAAACTAGTGGCTTCGCTTATATCCGTGGTAGTAAGAGAATCAATAATATTTTTGTTAGCATCTTCATTACCAAGATACATACCAACAATTTCTTTGTGGCCATCTAAAGTAGTACCAACAGCAATATAAACAGGAACTTTATGAGAATTAATATTTTTATTATCTCTTAAAGTAATATATAAACAGTCAACATTAATAGTAAAATAACAATTTTTAAGTTGTTTGTTTCTCCATTCTAAAACTTGGTCTGCAAGTTTACTTGTTATGTTGCTTATTAAAGCTGAAGAAACATTGATATTAAACATACCACATAAAATATCTTTAATATCATTAACAGAATTATTTTTAGAATAAAGAAGAATGATATTGTTACTTAAATCATCAATGATTCTAGTTCTTTTAGGAATAAGAATAGAATCAAAATTTTTTTCTTTTCTTAATCTGGGACGATTAAAATTAATTTCACGATTTCCTATAGTTAAATTGATACATTTAGTGGAACCATTTTTCTTATTATAAATGCCATTTTCATTACAATATTCTAAATAAGCATCTAGTTCAATTTTTAATAAATTTTCAACAAAATTAGTATCGAAATCGAATATTAAATCGTTAAGAGAGTAAGAAGATAAAAAATCTTCATTAGACTTTAAATTATCAAAGATATTTTTTTGATATCTACTCATGTCATTGTATAAACTGGTAATATTTTGATTATTAGTATCATTTAAAATAGAATTAATATTTTTGATTAAATTATTATTCATAGAATGCACCTCTTTTTTTTAGTTATTATACATCATAAGTAAGAAATAAGTAAATCTTTATTTTCATTATAAATACAAGTAATAACAGAATTCCATTCGCTTTTGCTAGAGTACATTCTAACTTCCATAGTTTGAATAGTAGGTAATAATAACTCAATGTATTCAAGCAAAGAATTAAAATAAGACGTGGAATGTGATAAAATATTTAATTTTTTTGTAATTTCTCTTGCGAAGTAAAATGAGAAAAGATGTTTTCTTAAGGATATAGGGATTTTAATATAATCAGTAATTATATTAAAATCATTGGCTATTAAATCAAAAACAAATGGTTTGTCTATAGTTTCATCAATAAAAAATTGTTTTTTAAATTCAAAATCATTAATATCATTTGCAAGATAAATGTTTTTAAATTTCTGTAATAAATCATTGGAATAACTACAAGAAAAGAATTTATCAATTTTATTAATGGTTTCAAAATAAGAAGTGTATGTTTTGATGTTGGGGAAAGCAAGTTTTAAAGTTTCTTTAATGCATTTATTGTTGGGAATAATAGCGAAAAAAATAGTTTCAATTCCTTTTTTCTTCCATAGTGAAAAAAGATTATACCAGTCTGAACCTTTAGAAAAGTCAGAGGCAAAGATGGATGTAATATATTTTCTAACACCATAGATGTTACAACCAATAATAGTATAAACCTTCCTCTCTTTAATGTAATCTTGTCCTTCATTATAATAAATAATGGAAGGGTAAAATGAGATAGAAAAATAACATTTTTCTAAATCACGTTTCATAATTTCATTTATAGTTAGATTATTCATATAAAAAACCTCCTTTAATCAACTAGTATCTTTGTTTAGACACAGTTAATTGAAAAAGGTCGGGTGGGCATGGTAAAACGCCCGTAAGGGCGGGAAATTAATTAGGATTTGACAT
>JAEDKN010000005.1 GCA_016295795.1 Bacilli bacterium | reverse complement strand
CTCTTTTAGTTTCTCGCTTACTGGTGGAGATTCACCGCTCTTTTAGTTTCTCGCTTACTGGTGGAGATTCACCGCTCTTTTAGTTTCTCGCTTACTGGTGGAGATTCACCGCTCTTTTAGTTTCTCACTTACTGGTGGAGATTCACCGCTCTTTATACTGATTTATAATCATTATATTCTATATAATATATTATACCATTCTGCATATAAATATTCAACTACATTGTACTTTTATTTATGCCTTTATATAAAGATAACCAATGATCCTAATAACTAATGATCTTTGTATAAGATTAATTTATCTCTCTTTTTCTTTCTCTTTAGTTAAGTCGATTTTTTCTTGTATTATATTTTCTATTTTACTATTAGCCTTTCTTATACTTTCTAATCTTTTTTCTATATTTTTAAATTCATTACCTAATAATGAAATTTCTTCTTTTTGTTCAATTATTTTTTCTTTTAACTTATCTATACTAACGTTTGTATTTATACCTAAGTTTTCTAGTTTTTCTTTAGCATGAAGGAACATTAATATCTCATTTTCATGTTTTTTATATCCCCCAAATATAGTTTTCTTATTTCCATGTTTCTCGTAAATTTCTTTATAATTATTGTATGTTATCAAATATTTAGATACTTGATTAAATTTAGCGTTCTTATTTTCTAATTCTTTAATAGTATTAATTAATTCATCTTTCTTATTTAATACTTCTTGTACTTTACCATCAAATTCATTTCTATTTGATATATTTTCTTTTCTCAATAGAACTATTGCATTGGCAAGCTCTTTAACATCTCTTATCCTATTTCTTCTGATAGTAAATACATTTTCATCAATTTTAACATCTTCAACTTTAATATCATTAGATTTTTCATCTTGACTAGTAAAGTAATTATTTATTTGTTTACCAGTTAATATTTCTTCTTTTTCTCCTGAAGAATCTATAAATTTATATTCATTTTTTGATAATGTTACTTTACATTCAAACTCATTAATCCAATTACATTCTGATTTATTTATAAATATATAGTTTTCACTTCCTGGCACTCTAACAAAATAATTTTTTTCATTTTGATTAATAATCATATCTTTATTAATTATTATCTCTTTAGCCTTGTTATTTTCATTAATTCTATTTTCTATAGCTTCTTTAGTATATTCTTCACCTATAGTTTTTCCTCTGCAAAATCTTTGCTGATTAGGTGCTTTAAATGCTATATATTTTCCTTCCTTTATTTCAAAACCTCTATTAATCATTTCAGTTTTTAATTCATCAAATGACTTAACTTTATCTATTAATTCATCAAGAGTATCTTTAATGTAAGCTTTCCAACTTGTACCCTTTTTATTCTCCAACCACTCTTTATAATGCTTACCTTTTCCTTTAGGATTTTCTACAATACTTAATCCATTTTCTTTGCATAGTTCATCACTTATTGCTCTAAGTTCTTTAAAAGTATCTTTATTACAATTAAACTTTCTATAGGTCGCATAACTATAAGCATTAAAAATAATATGATTATGAATATGACCTTTATCTATATGCGTTGCAACTACATACTCATATTTTTCATCTGTTAATTTCTTTGCTAATTCTTCACCAATTCTATGAGCTTCTTCAGGAGTTATTTTATCTTTTCTATCAAAAGATTGTATCATATGATAAGCTAAATTGTTTGATTTTTTACTATAATCTCCTATCACTTCTTTACAAGTTTCTTCTGTCATTTTAAACTCTAAATATGCAGTTTCAGGGGCACAATTTCCCCCACTTACTAATAACTTTCCATCAGTTTTGCTTTCATCCATTATATAATCTAATGCTTTTTTTAATGTTGACTTGATAGATTTGATTTTAGTAACTGCCATACCTGTTCAAGCTCTCCTTTTAACTCTTTTATATCATCTTCATAAATTCTATTTGTTTCATTTGTTCTTTTAGCAATTTGATTTATATTAACCCCAATTTTATTAATCTCTTTAATTAAATTTTTTATTGTAGTATAATCCGTTTTTACTACATACCCATCTATTAACATCTTTCTTGCATATGCTCCAAAGTTATCTGTTCCTAACTGTTTCATTTTTTCTTTTATTATTTTATCTTCTTCTTCATTCACAAATAATTTTTTTTGAATATCCCTTTTTCTATTAGCCATAAGTTTATTTCCTTTCTAAAAATAAATCATTTATGATTTATTCTATTGGGGGTTTGGGGGTATCCCTCAACAAGTAATTTTAAAATTAAAGTTTCCTTTTAATTTTAAAATTAAAGTGATGTGTGTACACACTCACTATGCTTGCTACCCTTCTCTATACCTCTTATTATAGTTTTTAGGAAAAAGCATTTCAACAAAAAAGACTAGTAATTTTTTTACCAGTCTTTATCTTTATATTTATACTAATTGCCATACTCCACGTTCTATATTTACGAAAATATTAGGATATATCTGCAATGTTTGTCTTATCTTAGCTTTCCAATTTGGATTATTATATGTCTTTTTATATCCTTCTAAACTCTTATATAACTTCTCTAAGTTTACCCTCCCCCCTAAACTTTCAATTGTTGAAGCAACAAGGTCTTTCCAAGTAACCTTTAAACTATCTCTTAAATCCATTTTTCCCCTTTTTGTAATCATGTAATCTAAAATTAAAGGCTCATCTTTTCTAAGTATTAAACAATATTCATGTGCTATTTTTATAAAATTTTCATTAAAATATTTTCTATGATTGCTCATACAATTATGTTGTTCTTTAATTACTATTTGCTCTACAGTTCCTAATTTATTCATATCTAAAAGCATTGAATATAATTTATGATTCTTTTTTACATCAGCCATCAATATTGCCATTCTTCCTCCAACTTTCAAACTCGCATATTGTTTTGATAGGCAATAATTAATAGCTTTTATAAACTCTTGATAATCTTTAATATGAGATAAATCATTTTTCAAAGGTGTATCTCCATACATATGACCACTATACTTAATAATATCCCAATAAGGTGGATGCCAATATATGAAATTGTTTCTTTCTTTAATATCATTTTCTATTAAATCAAATTTTGTTTCTTCTCCTTTCAATCCATTTAAATCATAACAATTAGTTATTATTCCTAGTTTTTTTCCTACATCATCAGTTGTAAAACTTCCACTCATATAATCACTTATTTCATCAAATTTATAAATTTTATGTAGGTCAATTAATAATTTTCCTGTTGCATTTCCCCTATATTTATTATCTCCATATTCCCCTCTAGTTGGATAAGAAACTATACTATTCATTGTTAAAATCTCCTTTTATTTTTTTATTATTTAAGAAAAGGTGTTCCCGAGGAACACCTTTTTAAAATTAGTATTCTTCAGGAAGTAAGATAGTTATTAATAAACTCTTTATTGAATAATCATACTCACTCATAATCCAAATTTTATGTCCATTTATCATATAGACTCCCATAAATCTATCTTCATATTTTGAATTAGGATTTTTTAATAATTCATTTTGAAATTCTTTATCCTCATTACATAAAATTCCCCAATCATCAGAATGGAATTTTAATAAAGCTGACATTAAATCTTTGTCTTTAAATTCCCCACTTTCAATTAAATAATTAACTCCATTTGTCATAACTACTCTCAATTTCATAAATAGCACCTTTCCTTTCTTGTTGTTTGTTTTTTTTGTTGAGCCTAAGACTACATATTGGAGTGAGTTGTAAAGGAAAATGGAATAAAAAATTTTGGCTGCTATTCCTGGTAAGGATCATAGCCGACAAAAATTTTTATGGAATGGCTTTACAACTTGAACGGAAATATGATAGGCTGGTGCTTCAAAAAAAACATAAAAATAAAAAAGAAGTCCCTAAGGACTTCTTACCTTTTTGATTTATTAGACTAATAATTTAAAATCAATCCAATCACCAAACATATTACTTATATCGTCTATAGCTTCATTAATAGAATTATATTTATAACTTCTTTCATTTTTAAAATTTATATACCACCAACTGCTCTTATAATATTCAACTTCTATAAATACAAGTTCATTTTTAATAGAATTTCTTGCTCTAAATTCACAAATTTTTTTTCTCATAATATTACCTTCCTTAACTATACTTAATCTCTCCAATATTTTTTCTTATATCTATGAAGTCCTTCAAAAGTCATTGTTTCATTTACTTTATCACAATATTCTTTATAGGTTAAAAGTACATATATACTCATTTCTATTCTCCTTTACTTTAGGCAAACAATGAGTTATAATCTTATTGTGAGTAAGGGTGTAACTTCATTGTTATGCCTTTTTTTATTTATACAATTCCTTTTTCTTTTAAACTTGTATAATCATCACCAATTATTAAATGGTCTAATAATTCAATTCCTAATAAATCCCCTCCGTCCTTAATTCTTCGTGTTATTGAAATATCTTCTTTACTTGGTGTAGTGTCGCCACTTGGGTGATTATGTGCCAGTATTATACTTGCAGCATTACTTAGAATAGCAGGTTTAAAAACTTCTCTTGGGTGAACCACACTAGTATTTAATGAACCTATACATATAGTGCTTATAGATGTTATTTTATTTTTAGTATCTAATGTTAATAATACTAAATGCTCTCTATCAACTCCATCTAAGTATTCAGATACTATTTTATAAACATCTTTAGGTGAACCAATATTCTTATTATCCACAAGCATACTTTTCACTTTTTCCATCTTAATAGTTACAATATTAATTCTGTTCAAAAAATCAATTCCTTTCTTTTTAAATTAACACCCTGGTTTAAAATCCCATGTGTTGTTGTTTTTTTGTTGAGCCTAAGACTACATATTGGAGTGAGTTGTAAAGGAAAATGTAATAAAAATTTTTGGCTGCTAACTGCAGATCCAGTTGGCCGACAAAAAATTTTATGGAATGGCTTTACAACTTGAACGGAAATATGATAGGCTGGTGCTTCAAAAAAACAATATAAAAAAAAGAAGTCCCAAAGGACTTCTTACCTATTTGGATGCACTCCATCGGGTACCCGCTTATAGTAAAAATAAGTTTAGTTATTCTTTGCTTTAGCTTGGTCGCTCGGTAGATGGAACAAGCTAAGGCAATAGAATATCTTAACTTATTGAAACGTTATAAGTGGGTGATGGGATTAGTGCCAGGATATTTAAATCAAATAAAATAAAGTTGTTGCTCTTATTATATTTTATATTCGCTTGAATCTTCACTTTTAATAATGAACTGCTTTTCATCATTCTCAATTTTATATTCAAATTTCTCCATATCATTCTTAATTTCTTCTTTAGTTGAATTTCTCATATCTTCATTCTTATTAATCATAAATATTTCCCTCCATATTTTCATTTAAAATTGTGATGTTAATGCTAATTCTTGTGTTAATAACTCTCCTGATACAATGTGATTGAATAATGCAAAATTACTTTTACCTTTTTTATCTTGAATCATCACAAATCTATTATCTTTATTTAAAGTTTTATCATAAGCTTTGTGGAATATATTTTTAACTATAGGACTATCAAAATTCATATCGCTATATTTCAATTCCAATCTTTCCAATAATGATTTATTTTCAACTTTTATATAATCTAACCATATTACACTTTCATCTATTTCTGATTTATTATATAACCTTAAATAGTTTCTAGGCTCATTATCTTTTACTGTAAATACTATTCTATCTACAGATCTTCCCTTTTTAATTTTTTCTTTTATCTTTATTTCCATGATTCCTGTAGAATTTATTTCATCAATACTTCTCTTTAGTATATTGGTTTCAAAAGAATTAAATGTTTTATTTTTATCTCCTAACTGCAACATATCTCTTAATTCTTGAACTGAAAATTCAATATCTCTTTTTGCTCCAGTCCAACTTCTCAATATTATGTAAAACCTTTGAGCATAAATACCTTTTAATCTATATATAACTTGTAAAGCATTTTGAGTATGACCTAATCCTAAGTCAAAAAGATATTTATATAGTTTAGCTGGAACAACAACTTGATAATTTCCAGTTTCTTTTTCTATATAAAAGTGGCTTATTAATGAAGCTATCATCTTAGCCCTAACTCCATCTCGTGTAACTGTATCAAATGTAATACTGCAATTACTTAATGCTGAAAAGGTTTCTTTTAAGGAGTTTTCAGTTCTATCATTTTTTCGTTTAAAAATTTCATTAAAATCTTCAGGAGTTAATTTACATGTTAAAGTTTCTATCTCACATAGACTTTTCCATTTTAATATATCATCTTCACTAAGTTCAGTTTTCTTATTTTCAGCTATTATATATTCTTTATTATCTCTTTGTATTGCATACATCAACTTTAAAAATAAGTTATTCTCTTTTTCTCCTATTGAATATCTACCCCTAGCAATACTATTAGGCGTTGCTAATATCTCATAATACATTTATTATACCTCTTTCTATTATTTTACTTATTAATATAATTATATATATACAACATCATATTTGCAATATTAATGTTGTGTTTTGTGTTTTAAGATATCAATTTGATGTGGTATCAATTTGATGTGGTTTAAGTATCAATTTGATGTGGTATTATATTTTCCCAGTATCAATTTGATGTGGTATTATATTGAGGGAGTATCAATTTGATGTGCTTTAAGTATCAATTTGAAGTGTTTTATCTTCCACAACTTACTAAAATAGCCATCTTTGAACACTCTAAATACTATACATAAATACTATACATAAATACTATAATCTTTAAATTCTGATGAAAGGTTATCCTTTCATCAGAATTTTTATTTATTTTATTTCATCTTTCAAAGTTCTAAGAATTGAAGTAGCCATCATAGTTTTGTCAAGTTGTTCTAATATATCATCAGTTATAACAATTTTATTATCTTTCATTTTTCTATGTTGTTTAAGGATAGACACTAAACCTTGATACACACTTTTTAAATCTGCTACTAATTTATAATTTTCTTTAAATTCATCAGATTTATCTTTATTCTCCTTAGACTTTGCTTTCATTTCTTCTAATTCTTTTCTATAACGTTCCTTTTCTTCTTTATTAGAATTAGCTTCATTTTTTATATTTTCAATTTCTGCTAAATATTTATTATCTAAATCTTTTTTAAGTTCTTCTCTTAATTGATTTTCAAGTTCCTTTATTTCTTCCTCCGATTTATTTTCACTTTTATCTAATTCACTTTTTAATCTTAAAACTTCATCACTTATAAGTTTCTTACTTCTAAGAGCTTCGGCTTTCTCATTTTCTATTTTTTTTATTTCAACTAACTTTTCATTTTCTAACCTTTTAAGTTCATCAGCTTTTTCTTGTTCAAGTTTCTTAAGCTTTACTTTTAACTCTGTAGCTTCCTCCTTACTAATTTCAACTTTATTATTTATTATTTCTAAGATAACTTTTTGATTATCTTCACTTAAACTTGAAAATTCACTTGCATTAGCAATAGTTAAATTACCATTTTCAAGTATTTCTTTTAATTCTGGAATAAGATTTTTATTTATTCTTTCATATCTTCCTACTTGTGTTGGAGATAATTTCAAATCGTTAGCAATTATTTCTCTTATCTTTCCTGGAACTTTCTCACCATTTTTCTTTTTAGTTTTATATAGTTCAGTAAGCCTTTTTACTTGTTCAAGCTTTTCTATTTCTGTTAACTCTCTAGTTTGAGCATTAGCTTGAATAAGAATTATTTCACTATCTATGTCATTAGCTTCAATTACTTTACAAGGAACTAAAGCAAATATTTCGTTTCCTTGTTCAACCAATTGTGTAAGAGCAGTATATCTTCTTTCACCACTTATTAACTCATATTTTCCATTATCTAATTTTCTAACTACTAAATTATGATTTAATCCATTCATTTTAATATCTTCTGCTAGTTCATCTACATTTACTATTTCATAGAAATTTTTCTTATTTCTTTCAATATCTTTTATATCTATATATTGAACATTGAAGTTATTTTTAGCTTCAATTTCATTAGCTTTCTTAACATTTTGTGATACTTGATTTAACATTCCTTCGCTTATTGAAAATTTCTTACTCATATTTATAACAACCTTTCTTTATTTACCTATTTTTTATTTTGGGGTGTCCCCAAGGGACACCTACATTTTTAAAATACTTCTTTACATAAATCTCTATAATTAATACTTGCCCTAGCTTTTTTATTACTAAATACTACAGGACATTCATCAAATGTACTTTCTATTACTTTTACATTTTGTTTTATTGTAGTATCAAACATCTTATCACCTAATAATTTTTTTAGTTCTTGCTTTATAACCTTATTTACTGTTGTTGCCGTATCCATTGTAATAAAGCACCCTTTAAAGTTAAGATTAGAATTAAAATTTTCTTTAATTTCACTAATTCTATCTAATAGATATTCAAGTCCATCTAATGCGAATTTATCAATTTTAATTGGTACAAATACTTCATCACTTGCACAAAGAGCATTAACAGTAATTATATTTAAGCTTGGAGGACAATCTATTAAACAATAATCATATTCATCATTTATTTGAGAAAGAGCTATAACTAATCTATCTTGTTGACTTCTAGTTTCATCAAGAAGAATATTTCTTTCAGTAAAAGTTAAATTTATATTTGCGGATATTATATCTAAGTTTTCAAAATCAGTTCTCTTAATTGCTTTATGTATATCTAGGTTCTTATCTAATAAAACATCTGATATAGATAAATCTTCAATACTATATGTCTTAAATAGCTTTGTAAGGTTGCTTTGAGAGTCTAGGTCTACTAATAATACTTTTTTACCTTGTTGGCTTAAACAAGCCCCTAAATTAGCTGTAGAAGTTGTTTTTGCAACTCCACCTTTTATATTAAAAATTGATACTTTTTTCATAATTAATTCCTCCATTTTCTAATTAATATTTATTTAAAATCTCGTTATATTTGTTATTGGTAGGTGTCCTTTGGGGACACCTTTTGACTTATCTAAAAATTAGAACAAATGATGTTGCTATGGTAACTAGTAGGTTTAATATAACTATTATTATTGAAGCAATATTTAATTTTTTTTCTGTCATTTTTATTGATACCTCCTTAATAATTTGTTATCATTAAAGAAGAATGATTTTGGAACAGGAGGGGGGTAAACCCTCCATTGACTAGCCTACTTTATAAGTAGTTTGATTAAATTAATAATTGCTATAACTAAATTTAGCAAGGAAGTTAAGAGAATTATTAATTTGTCAGTTCCGATTTTGTTCTTCTTTTTTTGCTTTTTTTTCACCAAATCACCCCCTTTCAAATTAGTTATTATCTTTTGAAAATCTGTATATATCTAACTTTACGAGGTACTTCTTTACCTTTGATAGATACTAAATCTTCATGCCCTTGGGAAACATATAAAATCTTAAAATCTTTTAATTCTTCAATATCTTTAATTTTCATATTCCCCAAAAGGTCAACTCTCATTTTTGATTTATCAGCTATTTCTTTATCAGTAGCAGATAAGAAAATTTTGTATTGGCACATACTATCAACTCCTAAAATATAAACTTTAAATTAGCACTCCTACCGTCGTGTTGTTGTTTTTTTGTTGAGCCTAAGACTACATATTGAAGTGAGTTGTAAAGGAAAATGGAAGAAAAATTTTTGGCTGCTAACTGCAGATCCAGTTGGCCGACAAAAAATTTTATGGAATGGCTTTACAACTTGAACGGAAATATGATAGGCTAGTGCTTCAAAAAAACAAGATAAAAAAAGAAGTCCCTTAAAGGACTTCTCACTTATTTGGATGCACTCCATCGGGACCCGATTATAGCAAAAAGAAGCTTAGATATTCTTTGCTTTACATTGGTCGCTCGGTAGATGGAACAATGTAAAGTAATAGAATATATTAGCTTATTGAAGCGTTTTAAGTGGGTGATGGAAATAGTGCCAATTTGCTTATTATATTTGAATTTTGCATTAAACTTTTCTTACTGTTATCGTATAACTGTTATCATAATGTATCTTTTCAAACTTTATTACTTCATATTCCACTCTTTTATAATTACAATCACTTGCATTACCTTCATATAATGTTTTGTTACCTAATTCTATAATGGTTATTTGTTTGCCTTGAAGTAGCAATATTAAATAATATAAATCTAATCCATTAATAATCATTGGCATTTTCCCTGAAAAAGTTGAACCTATTATTAAATTTTCACTATCTATAATTGATGGGTTACTATTCTCTATTTTATTTTTTTTCTTAAACATATTTTCCCCCTTTATTTATTAGATATTTTCTCTATGATATTTGCATCAATATAAACATTAGAATATTGACTACTTCCACGCCCTTTATATTCTCTACTTATATTTAAAACTTCAAAATTCTCTTTAATTTTTTCTATAGCAATATCTTTTTCTTCATCATCAGCATAAGTTAATCTAATTTTAATCATCTTTATTACCACCCTTAACATTTCTATAATACAAAGCACAATAACCATTTCTTACCCTAAGAAAAGCATAAATTTCTTCACCATCACGAACTGGCTCCTTAATTTCTTTACATCTAGTTTGAGATAATAAAACATCTTTAAATGCTCTATATTCACTTGGCTGGATCATCGGCTTTTTAGTAGTTCTGCAATATTCAGCAGTATAGAAACCATAACTATTAAAAACTGGTACTTTCTTTTTTTCCTTCAATACTAAACCTAGTTTTTCCTTCATCTTATTTATTTTTTTCTCTAATTTAACAACCTTCTCATTTGCTTCTGTATATAACTTATAATTTTCATATCTAGCATTTCTTAATTTCTTAGTTTCTTCTTCTAATTCAGAGTTTTGTTTCTTTAATTTTTCTACTTCTTTTTGTAGTAAATCATAATCACCTTGTAAAAAACTATCAACATAAATAGAAAAAGATTTAGGGGAATTATAGGATATATCATGTATTTTACACTCTAATAATTCCTGGTATTTAAAATCATCATAAGTTTTAATTTCACCATAAAAATAACCTTTAATTCTTTTTGCTCCAATAGGATAAACCCTTAACTTTATAGAATTATTATTAACCTTTACCCATAGTTGATCTAAAAATTCTTTAACTGTTTTTCCGACATATTCTTTTGCATCATATCTATTTTCTTTATTTATTACTTTGTTATAACAGTATAAAGTTGCTTTACAATCTTCTAAACTATTGTGAGCATTATCTAAATAATAACCATAATACAAGCAACAATCATCTAAAGACTTCCAAGTATAGTTACCATAATATTCATTCCATTGACCATATATTTCAGCAAATTCTAACATCAAATCATAAATATTATTATTGAACTCAACACCATATTTCTTTAAAAAGCCTACTTCAAACTCTGCATTATAAATAATAATTTCAGTAGCATTAGTTAATATATCACTTAAAATTTTCACATAATCTTCAAAAGGCTTTTTATCTAAAACCATAGTTGGACTAATACCATGTATTTCTTCTGCTTCTTCCCAGGTGCTAATATTTTTAGGCTTACAATACTCATTTATTAAAACATTTCCGTCCTGATCTATGGCACTTACTTGTAATATTTCATCATATTTAGAACTTAAACCAGTAGTTTCAAAGTCTAAAACAACTTTTCTATATCTCATACTTTCTCACCTCAATAACTTTAATTTACTTTCAATAAATAGGAGGATATATTCATTCTATTTATTACTTGTTTTTTTAGATTGTTTATTCTCTTTAATTAAAGTTTTTATTTCTAAATCTTTAGAAGATATTACATTCTTTAATGATTTCAATTCAGATTCTTTTAATTCAATATCTTTTTCTAAAGATACTATATTATTATTAAGTTTTGATATTTCATTTTCAAATTCAGCTTTTAACTTATCTATCTTTAATTGATTTATTGTAGCTTCATTATCTTTAATAGCTTCAATTTCAGTTTTCTTTATGGAATTAAAAGTATTAATAGTTCCTTGTAGCATTTCAACATTAACTTGTAAACTTGCATTTTTCCCTTCTAAAATTACTTTCTGCTCTTTTATTAATGCTATTTCTTTTTCCATATTATCAATAGTCTTAGAACTATTGATAATTTCCTTATTTTTATCTTGTATAATCTTATCCTTTTCTTTTATATCATTATTTAATTCAATTACAGTTTTATTAAGGTTTTCTATTTTTGAATCCAGTTCACCTTTTACTGTATTAAATCCAGTAACAATAGCATTAGAATTTTTTAGCTGCTCTTCGAGATCTTTATTTTTTAATTCTAATTCCTTAACCCTATTAGCTAATTCAATATTAGCTAATTCAATCTTTTTATCTGAAGCTTCTTTAATATTTTCAACTTCTCTATTTTTAGACATAAGTTCAAGTTGAGCCTTATTAACAATTTTTTCAATAGCTTTTACCAATGTTGCTGAAGCTCCACTAATAGATTGCAACTCAACACTACAATCTAATGCTTGTAGTTTTAATGCATCTTTAGAGTTCCTGGTAAACTCCCAAAACATTCTTTCAAATAATTTAGTTTGAGATATTCCTTCTTTCTCAACAAGTTCTCTAAATTTTATATCAATATAATCATCAGGTCTAATTCCTAATGGTGCTTTTTGTTTCTTTTTTTCTTTTATATTTTCTTCTTTCATCATAAATCCTCCAATATTTTTATCTATACTTATATTATACCACCATTTGTAAGAATAATATACTATTTTATAAAATTAATATACTAAAATAAATTAGTATATTAATAGTATATTTGTGTTTATAATATGCTATTAATAAATATTAGTATATTAATTAAATTTAACGTGTATTTAGTTTTGTTTTGCTATAAATTGAATGGAAAATAAAAAAAGGTGTTCCCCAGGAACACCTTTTTATTTTAGTTTAATTATTATTCTAAATATATTTGCTTAATAAATAAAAATTTAATATAATTTTTAACCACAATATCTATTATACCAAAAATCCTTGTCAAATTATAGACTATTTTGTAAATGTTTACTGCGATAAAATTTAATCATAGATTTCAATACTTTTATTTACTTCCAAAGGAGGATTCATTTATGAGGTTTATTTTATTATCATTATTGCTCATTCCGACAATTATTGGAGTAATTTATTGCATTTATGAATTCTCCAATACACCACAAGATTTTATATCTTATGATGACTTTTGATATATATGTAAAGAATAATAATAAGAAAGTGTTCCCGAGGAACACTTTCTTATTTATACTAATTATTTATTTTTTCTAACTTACGTTTATTATTTTCTCTCTTTAATGTACTTACACTAATACCTATTAATCTCTCAACCTCATTATAACTTTTATCTCCACCATTTACAGACAACATAGATAAAGCTAAGTCTATTTGATCTTTAGTAAACTTTTTAGGTCTACCCTCCTTATACCCAGCTTTTGTCTTTGCTATCTCCTTACCTTCCCTTGTTCTTTCTAAAATCATATCTCTTTCAAATTCAGCAAAAGATAAAAATATATTTCTTATTAATTTACTAGCTGGCGTATTATCCATTACCCCTATATTTAATATATTTATCTTTATTCCTCTATCAAGTAATTCTTGTACTAATTTAGTTCCATCTATTAAGCTCCTAGCAAATCTGTCTAGTTTAGTAACTGTGAAAGTATCTCCTTCTTTCAACTTATCCAATAATAATTTTAATTGTGGTCTATCGTTAGTTTTTCCTGAAAACTTTTCTTCTATGACTTCATCACAACCTGAAGAAAATAATTCAGATAATTGTTCTTCTAAAGAATTTCCACGACCTTGCTTTATTGTACTAACTCTTGCATATCCATAATTCATATTTTCCCTCCATTAAGGTCAAAACTTGTCCCAAAATACCAAAATTTATACCATTACTTTTGACCATGATTTTTGACCCCTTATTAAGTATTATTTTATCGTTGATTAAAAATATATGTCAAGCCCAAAACACCCTTAGTCCAAAAGTGTTAAGTTTTGATACTTTGATTTGCAAAAAGAGAAGACAATTAACAAATTGTCTTCTCTTTCTACTGGTTTAATTATATATTCAAATCCTAGTATGTTTAAAAACATACTACCATAATTTATTACTTATCTATTTGCTACAAAAAATCTCTTATGTATATATCATGTGCTTGTTCAAGTCTTTTAAAGTCACAACAATTTTTACTAAGTGGACTATTCCTATTTGCACCCCACTTATACACCTTACTAGCTAAATTCTTTATATCACTTGAATGATCCTTACACCACTTTAACTCTTTTCTAATAAGTGCTCTTGCTTTAACATTGGGATATTTATTAATATCCATAACTTCTAATAATTGTTTAGGTACTGGAACCATATAACAACAACGTACAGAACTAGACACTTTAATTCCAGTTTCACTATCATTATCTTGTACATATATTAGATAATTTGTTTTTTGCTGCTCCTTAAAAGATGATATTGGTGCAAAATATGAATAATTATTAATTTCAAACACTATACCAGTATAAAATTTCGCATTATCATAGTCATGTTTAGGTACTTTACTATCCCCATTTTCTCTCAAATAATCTAAATAATTTTTATTAATTGTATAAAATTTTAACTTTCCCATTAATCCCCCTTAAGTAAAAAAAGGTAGTTAATTTAATAACTACCTTATCTCGACTTTTCTTTAACGAGCAAAGCAACTCGGTATTATAGTTCTCCTCTTTAACGAGCGAAGTAACTCGGAATATATAGGCTGTTTTCCTAAAACAGTAAAAAAATTCGAATTAACTTTTAACAACTAGTTAATATCTATTTTTTAGAGGATAGATAACCTCGAATTATTTCTTAATATATAATCTATGATTTATACTTTATCTTGGTTACATTATAGCATAACAAAATATATAAGTCTATATTTTTTTTATATCCTAAATTTAAATTTTTTAATCATATTTCATATAGATTTCTATTCTTATTTAATTCATATTCAATATCAATAATATTTATTACATTATCTTTAAATACTTCATTACCTTTATAAGTATAATATTTTCTTGCTGCATTACATATATTCTCACATAATTCCTTAACATTTAAAGATACAGTAATATCTTTAAGTATTTTACCATTTATTAATTTATTAGAACACCATCTTGAACCAATGCTATCACTAGCATTTATATATAAATTAAAATGATATTTATATATATATTCGTCATCTGTATCTTTTCCAAAATCATTAATTTTTATATTTCCTGAATGTAAATATTGACATCTTAAACTATAACACATTTCTTTTGTAAAATAAGGATTTTTAGGTTTATCATTTAAATCAAATCCACTATCATCAGCGTAATATATTTCTACCCATTCCTTAAACCATTTCTTATATTGTTTTCCTACCAATCTATATCCATATTTATCAATATAATTAGGATATTCAATTTGTCCACAAATATCAGGTAAAGTTAATGCTAATGCTAATGCTGGTAAAAAGCTTTTATTATCTAATGCTTTTTCAATTGCTTCAATTTTTTCTAACATTCTAATTACTCCTTTTAATTTTAACTATTAACTAAGGTTAATTATAATTAACCTTAATAAATATTAATACTATTGTCAGTGTACATATGAAATTTTTTATAAAGAAAAATATATATTTCATTAAGAGAACTTCTTAAACTTTTGATACAAAAAAAAGTAGGAGTGATATCCTACTTGATTTAAAATTATGATTCTTATAATTGTATTACACCATTTATTAAATCCTCACGAAACTTATTTGCTAGGTTTTCTGTCAATTTAGATTTGCCATAATGCTCAAGTACAAAACTACGATAGCTTTTTCCATCTACAAGTATATCACTTTTTTTAGTCAACAACCAATTTCCATTACCTCCACCTAGTTTCCCAATATTCCATTCCTTTCCATATTTTTTGTAGATTTCACTTTGTTTCCCTTGAGCTGACATTCTTTGACTTGGAATAAATCTTACTTGCATTATAAAATCACCTTCTATTTCAATTTATTTTGCATTTTCTTTATTTCATTTTTATATTGTTCATCTGTAAAAACAATATTATGTCGCTTTAACATCTCTACGTATTTTTCTATATCTACAATTGTTTCACCCTTTCTCATTTTGAAAGGATTGCTTAATTCTTTTATTTTACAATTATACATATCTATTCACTATGCTTCTTCTAAGTACAATGTTAACATACTTGGTCTACCAGGCGAAAAAACTCTTTTTGTAACTTTAAAATCTTTATCCGAAAGACTTATATATTCACACGTATTATAAAGATTAATTTTTGCTACGTCTTCTTTATAATTAAGATCTTCCTGAATAAATAGTTCTTTCTTTAAATCTTCTTCATTTTTATTTACTTTACAGAATTCATTCATAAAGATTGAATTTCCTCTTTCATCTGCAAAAAATACTCTAATATAATTCTTTTCATAAAACTCATTATTATCCATATATATCCTCCTAAACTATATTAATACTATTAAATAATATTTATTTTATCATATATTCTAGTCATTATTAATTAATAATTCTTATTGTCAATATTTTTATTAATTAATTGTATAATTATATCTAAATTCTCAATTGGTATCTTAGTTACTCTAGTTGAATATCTTAAATTAGGTATTTCTTTTAATAACTTACTTATACTAATAGGTTTAAATACTTCTATAGTTGAAATATCAATATATAATGCTCCCTTATGCTCAACTCCATGCTTAACTTCAAGTTCTTTTTCAGATTTTTTTACTATTGCACTTGCAATTATTTGCCTATCAAACTTAAATAAAACAAGCGTATCTCCTGATATATTCATTCCATTTCTATAATATAAAAATTTACCTTTTTCATTAACTAAATCTTTTAAAAAAAATTCTCTTTGAACATATGAGTAAGTTTTATTTTCAAATCTTGGTTCATCTTTACTCATAGCAAATATTCTAATTTCTTTACAACTTAAATTTTCATCTATCATTTTTTTTCCTCCAATTAATATTATTTTAAAATAAATCTATATAGGTTTAACTTGTACATAATACCTTTTGCCTAAAGTTATATTTTTATGAGCTGCTAGTTCTGATTTTATGTATCCTAACTCTTCAAGTTTCTTTAATTCCCTTGATACTGTTGTTTCAGTTATAGCCAGCAAACTACTTAAATATTTAACTTTAATTATCCTATTTTCATAATACTTATTTATATACAACAACAAAGATAATATAAGCTTCATATTACTATTCAAATCTTTATCAAAAACATATAAATTAGGAACATAGATCCCTTTAAATTTAATTTTAGATACATCTTCTAATAAACATTTATTTAAATTATCTTTTTTTGGCATAACCTAAACCTCCTAAATCCTAGAATACTTTTATAACATAGTTCCTTAATAGTAAATAAAATATATATAAGAATAACCAATAACAAATGAACGGTTCCCTATATAAAGATATTATATTTAAATGTCTAAAAATAAAATATATATCAAAGCTAGTAATTTCAATGGTTTAAGATGTTTTATATTTATGAAATTATTCATGAATATGAGAAAATTACTTATTTTGGAAATTACCTTCATTAGTTTTTTACCTCCTTTACTTATTTTCTTTTAAATCTTATTTTTAGCATTTTTTATAGCACTTTAATATTCTAATACCTGTTAAATTTACTCTTCTTATATAGGCTTATAGACAGCTTGTACATTATTAATATCAATTATATTTTTATTCGTATTTCTATTAAAATTATCCTGGAATATTTCTTTAAAAGTTTTATGGCCATGAAACTTCTAGCCATAAAACACGAATATTAATTTTTTATCATGGTGGTGAACCTCTATTAATCTCCTTATTATTTTCAATTCTGTTGAATTTATAATTTTCAAAATTTATTTGTTGTAGATTTGTACTAGCTTCTATTTTTTCAAATTCAAATTTTAATTGTAATCCATTTACTACTTTAGTTCCTTCTATAACTCTTGCATTTTCTTTTCTATTTGTTCTTTCTTCTTCTAAATTCACTACTTTTCTGCTTTTATAATATAATGTTATTCCATTTTTATTTTTAGTTAAAAATCCTAACTTCTCTAATTCTTTTAAAAAATTATATACACTTCTTTCATTTTTAAAAGCTAAATATTCAGCAATTTTTACAATTCCTAAACTTATAAATGCTCCATATGAGTTGCTTGAATATGCTTTAACTATTAACATTAATACCTTTCCTATTTTTTGATCTAATATATCAACTGCATTTTCTATATAATTAAGTGGTAATCTATATATTGCCTTTCCTCTCTTTACGGTTAATTTAAATAATCCTTCTTTCTTTTCTAATGTTCCATTCACTTTCTTTGCTAATTCTTTTAAAGTTGCTACTTTTATTCCAACTTCATCTATATTAAAATATCTTCCCAAAAGATTTTGTTTTTCTAGTTCTAAATAAGCCTTAAAATGGCGTACTGCCCCCTTATTGTTATAAATAGCTTCAACTATATTTCTCGCAATATAGATGCTATTTATTGCCTTTTTACAGACATTACAACCAAGGCTTAATCCTTCTTCTTCAAAAAGCATTTTTACTTTATCACAAGAAAAATTAGTCCCATTTCTTTTCAATGATTTATACTTATTTTCAACTGCTCTTAAACTTTCATCATGTTTCCATTCTATAGATTTTGTTCTTAGGACTTCCTTAATTTCATTTTCACTATAATTAGCTTCACTTAGACCTAATGCTATACTTACTAAGAAATTGTTTCTATTACCTTTATCCATTACTGGCATATTTATTAATGCTTTCACACACTCTCTAGTACATTCCATTCCTGGTAAATTTAAAACTTTAGTGCTTTTATTTTTATATTCTTTTATAGATTTTTCAACTTTCTTTTTTGCCTTTTCATAAAGCCTAGTCATTGCAATTGATTGAATACCAGGTAACATTAATTTTCTTATGTCCCTTTGTTTCTTAGTTAATTTTACTCTTGTTAAATGACCTGTCATTAAGTGCATAAATTCATCTACTGAAACATAATTAACATATCCACCCTTATAATAAGATCCTGGTGTTTTTATTAAACGGTATGATGAATTAACTACGCTTTCATCTACAAATTTTAAGCCTAGTTCTTCCTTTATTTTTTTATACATTTCTGTATAAATTCTATGTACATTTTTACTTGGCTTTAATCCAAATACTTTTGGATTAACCATTATATAAACTGACTTTGAATTATTTATTATAATAGTAAAATCTTCTTCATTTACATTTAATTCCTTCATTAAATACTGAAGGTATTGAGCTGCTTCAAATAATACATCAAAATTTTCCTTCTTTTTTGATGATTCAAATTCAAGTGTAAATGGATAATATCTATCATCTAATTCTTCAGTTCTTAAATTTCTATTTTGTTTATTTAAAAAGGTACAAAAACTTTGAAGGCTCATATGACTAAGTTCTTTATTCCATCTATTTTTTATTGGATATTCTAATACTTTTTCTATATGTGTTTCATATTTTTTTTCAGCTCTATTTTGAGAAAATTCTCCTGAAACTACTTCATTAATCCCAAAATAATTTTGAACTTCACCATATTTATTTATCAAATTATATATAAACATTTGCTCTATAAAATTACCTTTATCCTTCAAAGTTTTTCCCCCCTTTCATCTGATAAATTATGATTTTGGGTATAGTTCCCCCCTCCCCACAATCTATCTATTTAAATTGCTCCGTAATATTTTCCGACAATCGAGTAGGAGGAAAATAATTATTTTATTTTCCGTCCTCTCACACCACCGTGCGTACCGGTCTGGTACACGGCGGTTCTTTAAGTTTAATGAATTTTAATATATTGATGCGTTAGGCTTTTCAAGCCTAAGTCGGTAAAGAATTGATTTGTAAGTGTAGTATTTGATATAGCACTATTAGCTGTTCGCCAATATCCTTTACGGGTATTGGCAAATTTTATTGCTTGATAGTGATTTAATCCCAATTTCTTAAGGTTTTTATATCTTGTTTTAACCTTTTTCCATTGTTTCCATATACACATTCTTAATCTTTGTCTTATCCATTTATCCAATTGTTGAGTAATACCTTTGCATTTGGCTATTCCATAATAATTAATCCATCCAATATTTATTTGGTTCATTTTAATTATTCTTTGTTCCAAAGTCATCGGTTTTGACCTTGATAGTATTTCTCTAATTTTATCTTTATATCTTTTTAATGATTGTTTAGATATAGTAGTGCAAGCTTTTCCAAATGATAGCATTATCGTAAATCCTAGAAATTTTCTTTTCCATGGTCTCTCTACTGCACTTTTGCTTCTATTTACTTTTAATTTCAATTTACCTTCTATGAAATTTGTTATGTTATCCATAACTCTTTCTCCGGCTCTTTTACTCTTAACGTAAATGTTACAATCGTCAGCGTAGCGACAGAATTTATGCTCTCTTTTCTCTAGTTCCTTATCTAATTCATCTAACATTATATTAGATAGAAGTGGACTTAATGGACCTCCTTGAGGAGCTCCTTCCTCACTTGTTACTACTATTCCGTTAATCATTATTCCAGCCTGAAGATATTTTCTTATTAACCTCAATACTCTCTTATCTTTTATACTCCTTGAGAGTTTATACATAAGTATATCGTGGTTAACTCTATCAAAGAATTTCTCTAGGTCTATATCTACAACCCATCTATAACCTTCATTTATATAAGTTTCTGCCTTTTGTATAGCATCTTTTGCCCCTCTTCGAGGACGGAAGCCAAAACTATTTTCTGAAAAGTTCTCATCATAGATATAATTTAGCTCTTGCGCAATTGCTTGTTGAATAAACCTATCCAAAACTGTTGGTATTCCTAATAATCTAGTTCCACCATTAGGTTTGGGTATCTCAACTCTTCTAACAGGCATTGGTTTATACTCATTATTTAAAATACTTTCTTTTATTGATAACCAGTTATCTTTAAGAAATTGTCTAAGTTCATAGACTGTCATTCCATCAACTCCATGGCTACCTTTATTTGAGATTACTCTTTTCATTGCTAGAAGTAAATTTTCTCTTGATAGTATTCTTTCTAATGAGCCATATTCAAATTCACTTGTTTCTCTATTTGAAGTTGCCGAGAATCTTCTATGCACTCTTTGCTTATCTTCAAGTTCCACTCTATTTTTAGCATTAGAGCCTAAGTATTTAGTTTTCTGCAATCTTTGATTATTCTGCGAAACTTTCAAATTTCAAAACCTCCTTAAAGTTCAGTCCTTCGTCCGCTATCGCGATTAGCGGAGTTACTATGACCTCTGCTGACTTCTGATAGTTCAGCTACATATCACTATGTAGGTTATTGCTTTAGAAATTCATCTTTATTAGCAATATATCTATCAGACCTCCCCAGGTAAGAACAACAACCTTCATCTCATATATCTGCTACATTTACTCCTAAGGTTTCGGGTAGTGCTGGACTTTATCTTGTTGTGCAGACTCGTCCGACCTTAGTAAGCCTCGTATGTAGTTCGTGTTCCTCAGACCGAGACTTTGCCTCCGACTTCCTTCAGATTCCACTTCACAATGGACACCATTGTCATTGGCTAGTGGTTCCCACTACCAAGCCCACAACGGACTTTCACCGTCAAGTTGTTGCCCATGCTGGGCACACACAAAAAAACTCTTAGGTAGAAATACCTAAGAGTTATATATCAAAACTTATGTTATGCTCTTTAAAATCAAATTGAAAATTATCCCAAAATTTCTTTTGGTTTCCTCCTGTCAATTTGTTATTTTTTATATTGCACAAATTTTCACCTTATGCTAGAATATAAGCATAAAATGAATTTAAAGTTCCAACACTCTGTTTCTCGGTACTTGTACTACCAGTTTCAGTTATATAAATTAAGATGTTTGGCGACATTTTAATTTATCGTTCGGACTTGAAATATGAAGAAGAAATTCTTCTTTTTTCTAAATTATATTACATTTTTAGAATTAAAACAATATAATTTAGGCAAAAAGTAGCAGTAAATTTTATTTACTGCTACTTTTAAATTTTATATGTCTTCTTCAATTTCTATAATATTTTTAAAGTCAATTTCTTTAAATTCGTCATTCGTCATACCTTTAAGCTTTATTACAATTTCATTTATTTCAGATTCAATCTCAACTTCATCTACATTTTCTACTACAGATTCCAATTGATTAATTAATTTAATTCTATCATCACAATTATAAAAACTCATAATAGTTAATTCTTCTTTATTAAAGCTCTTTTTCATTTACTTTCCCCTCTTTCTTTTCTAATTTATTATTATAATCATCAGCTTTTTTACTTGCATCTTCAACTATATCTTTTATATCTTTACTATTATTTTTATCTAATTTCATATTATCATTTATTAATCCTTTTCCTCTTACTAAATCTACTGTCTTATTTAGATCAGAATATCTTGCTATTTCTTCTCCACTAAAATAATACCCAGTTCCTTCTCCATCATTAGGAATATATGTATTATCTTCTCTAGCTTCAAAGTGAACTTCAAACTCTCCTTTTTTAAATCCTTCAACAAAAAAAGATGTTCCTCCCTTTATAAAAGAACCATCCTCCAATTTCAAGTCATCTTTCATTGTATATTCTTTAGCATTATATTCTAGCTGCTCTATTTCACTACCAACAACTTTATTTATCTCTTTACTAAGAAAATCATTTAACTCTCCATATAATTTTAACTCATTTTTTAACTCTTCAATAGATTGATGTTGACTTTCTTCTGAATAATATTTTATATCTTCTTTTAAGTCAATAATTCTCCCTTCAATATATCCCTTCTCTTTTTGTAAATCTATAAAATTTTGATTTCTTTTTAAATCTAGCTCTGAATAACCTGATAATTCTATTTTTAAGAAATCATCAAATGAAAATACTGCACAATTTCCTTCTATAAAATCATGATCATTTAATTCATCTTTAAATCTTTCTACAAAAGTATCTAACTTTAATCCTTGCTTCTCCATCAACATTTTATCTTCTTCTGATATTTTTTTTTCATATAATTCAACTAATTTTGGAGTATTAATACTTAAAAATTTCTCTTTTTCTTCATTATCCATTATACAAGTTCCTATGTTTAGTTTTTCTAACTTACTTTCTTCACTTATATTAAAAGACTAATTGTATAATCAAATTGAACTAATAAAAAATCCATAGTAGATTATGTATGTCCATATTGTTATATAGGAGAACGTAATTTAGAAACAGCTTTAAAAGCTTTATCAGATAAAGAAAATGTGGAGATTATATACAAAAGTTTCCAATTAGATCCGGATGCCAGCTATGAAACAACTACTACAACTAAAGAAAGAGTTGCAAAGAAGTATGGCTATACAATGGAGCAGGCTCAACAAATGATAGATAGTGTAAACAGTTATGCAAACAGTGTTGGATTAGATTATCACTATGCAACAACACTTTACACTAATACTTTTGATGCTCACCGTTTAGCTAAATACGCAGCCACTAAAGGAAAATGTAATGAAATATCAGAAAAATTATTCCATGCATATTTTGTAGAAAACGAAAAAATGAGTGATCATAAATTATTAACAGATATAGCAGTTGAAATTGGATTAGACAAGAGTGAAGTAGAAGAAGTATTAAAGAATGAAGATAAATTTGCAGCAGATGTCCGCAGAGATGAAGAAGAAGCTTACAGTATTGGCGTAAGAGCTGTTCCATTCTTTTTGATTGATGGAAAATATACAATTGCAGGCGCACAGTCAGCAGAAGGAATGTTAAGAACTCTTGAAAGAGTATTAGCAGATAAGAAAGAAAATTAATTCAAACTAATAAAACTTAATATTAATTTAAAAAATATTTACATAACATAAGCTTTTCTAAGATAATAAATTATTTTGGAAAAGCTTATATTATGTAATAAATAAATTTATGCAAAAAATATTTATTTAGATTGAATGTTATTTCTTGACCATTTAGTTATTTCATTTAATGCATTTACTAGATTTAATCCATTTTCAGTTAATGAGTATTCTACGCGTGGAGGAATTTCATTATATTGAATTCTAGTTACTATATTTTCTTTTACTAACTCTTTCAAAATCTTAGTAAGCATCACATCAGTAATACCATCTAATTTACCTTTTAGTTCGTTAAATCGTATGCATTCTGCAGTATATATGGCCCATATAAGTCTTATTTTCCACTTACCTCCAATAAGGCCTGTTGCATATTCTAAAGGACAGTCGGAAATGGAAAGTTTATCATTGGTCATTTAATCAACTCCTGATTAATATTTATTTTATATTATTATAATATATTATTAATTTTCCTTAATAAAATCAATGTATTCTTCTCCCCATTTACCAAGTTCAACTAATACATTTTCAAATTTTTCACCAATCTCACTAAGTCTGTATTCTACCTTAGGTGGAATCTGGTTGTACTCCTGACGGATAATTAATTTTTCCTGTTCTAATGTTTTTAGTTGCCTTGATAATGTAGTATGAGTAATTTCTTCAGGCATCTGTCTTTGTAATTCATTGAAACGGATAGGTCCTTTTGAAAGAACGTATAATATATACAGAGACCATTTGCCAGTTAAAATTTTTTGTGAAGTTACATATGGATATATGCCAAATAAATCTTTTTTCATATTAATAGGTATCCTTTCTGATACTGGTATCATAAAATATCGTACTTGTTTTTGGTTTCTCTATAAGAGATAATAACACAGTAGTGGAAAGTAAACAATTTTTTTAATTTAAAGGAGGAACTGTTAATGAAAGAAATATTAGAATTCTTAAGAGAATGTGGAACATTCTATCTTGCAACAACTGAAAGAGATCAACCACGTGTACGTCCATTTGGTGTTGTATGTGAATTTGAAGGGAAACTTTACATAGCAACAACCAACAAGAAAGATGTATACAATCAAATGTTAAAAAATCCAAAGATTGAAATCTGCGGTATGAACAAAGATAAATGGATGCGTGTTGCAGGTGAAGTTGAATTAGATGAACGTAGAGAAGCAAGAGTTGCTATGATGGAAGCAAATAAATCATTAGAAAATATGTACAATGTAGATGATAACTTATTTGTTGTATTAAGCTTTAAAAATGCTAAAGCAACACTTTACTCTTTTACAGAAGAAACTGTTACTTACGAAATATAATAGAAAATAGTTTATATATTTTTAATGACTAGTTGTAAAATGAAATTGAACTAATAAAAAATCCATAGTAGATTATCTGTGTTATGATTTAATCGCGAAACAAAATTCAACACGGAGGATAATCACTATGGATCATCAAAATCATAACACACAATCACGTAAAAATAAACACTTGAATTTTAAGGAACGCATGATTATTGAGCTTCGTCTTAATGATGGATTTTCAGCATACAAAATAGCTAAAGAATTGCAACGTCCAATAAATACTATTTTAAATGAGATACGTCGTGGTACAACTAAACAAATTAAGCAAGGTAAATACGTTGAAATGTATCTAGCGGATACTGGTGAAGCTATATACAAAGCTAATCGTCAAAATTCTTGTCGTACATTTAAACGTCTAGAGTGTAGCGAGTTTATTAATTATGCTGTGGATAAGATAAAAAATCATTCATGGTCTCCTGACGCTTGTGTCGGTTACGCCCTTGCCACAGGCAAGTTTCAACGTTCTCAAATGGTTTGCACTAAAACTCTATATAATTATATTGATCTTGGGCTGTTAGAGGTTATTAATGCAGATTTACCAATGAAGCTACGCAGAAATACTAAACCATCAAGAGTAAAAGAACACAAGAAAAAACTTGGCAGAAGCATTACTGAACGTCCAAGTGATATTGATAATCGTAAAGAATTTGGACATTGGGAAATTGATACTGTTGTTGGGCAAAAATCTAATAATGATTGTGTTCTTTTGACTATTCTTGAGCGTAAAACCAGGAATGCTATTATACAAAAAATTGAATCTAAGACTGCTGAAGCAGTTACGGGAGCACTTAACAGAATCCGTAACATATATGGTAAGCAGTTTAGTGAAGTTTTTAAAAGCATAACTGGTGATAATGGCTCTGAGTTTGCTGACTTATCCACATTAGAATCTGAAACAGGTACAAAGGTATATTTCACTCATCCATATTGCTCCTTTGAGAAAGGTACAAATGAACGTCATAATGGTTTAATACGCCGTTTTATCCCAAAAGGAAAACGTATTTCAGATTATAGTCAAGATGATATTGTATTCATAGAAGAATGGATGAATACTCTTCCAAGGAAAATACTAAACTATAAAACTCCAGAAGAGCTTTTTGAAATACACTTAGATGAAATCTATATAGCATAAGTAAATTCAAGCATTTAAGTCATATATAGAAATTAGTTCAATTTGTTATTGCAATTTATCACTTATATTAAAATCAGTTTTTTCAGTTTTATATTCTGATTTTTTTAAGAATATTTCCTTTAATTTCTCCAATATATTAAATTTCATAACTACGCTCCTTACTCTCTTTATTCTCCAATTTATTGTTATGATCTTCAGCTTTTTTACTAGCTTCTGAAATTATCTCTTTAATATCTTTATTATCATGGTCTATTTTAATTTCTTTATCTTTAAATAACTCTTTATAATTAATATCAATTTTATCTATTAAAGAAGCAGCAGTTTTTTGAATTGTATCTAAAGATTTCTTAAGTTCCCCTAACTCTTTATCACTACTCCATCCAGCTAAGTATCCAAAACTATAATCAGATGTATCTATTCCATAATAATTACTAACTATAAATGCAATACTTTCAGCTTCAACTTCTTTAGTTTCTCTACTCTTTCCATCTTTTATTGTATGTAACTCTGCATGAGCCATTTCATGAAGAAGCGTCTTTATTGTTTGAACTTCTGACATATTTTCTTTAACCATAATTCTTTTTAAAGCAGGTGTGCAATATCCTTTTGCTTCTCCTTTTATGCTTCCATATGCAACATTAAAACTTGTACTATTTTCTAATGCTTTCTTAAAATTACTATAATCATTTACACTCCCTTTTAACTCTTCAGTCAAGCTTGGTAATGGCTCTCCACTAGTCTGACTTATATCAAAAACATAGGTTATTTTATATTTAGGAATTATTTGCTCTACTTCTTCTATAACTTTTTTGCCATCTACGTATATGAAATTACCTTTTTCATCTTTTTTATATTGTTGAACTTTTTTCTTAATTGGAGATGGTGCAAAAATTTTTATTCCTTTTTCACCTTTATTGACTTTTCTTTTAAATGTATTCCATTTATTAAATCCAGCTACATAAGTTGCTTCAGGTTTCTGCATCATTATTAATATAGAATTTCTAAACGAATAATTATGGAACTTAGACATTACTTTTAAAAAGTTTTTATATTTATCACTCTCAAACAAATCCTTTATTCCATCTTCAAGTTTTTCACTTAATTCTTTTACTTTATCTTCATTAGAAGATTTTATATTTTTTTCATATACCATATTTTCATCACCTACTAGTCTTTTTTTAGTTTTATAAAAAAATTTATCCTCTCTTAACTGCTGACTATTATCCATAACTTCATACTCAACACTATTTAAAAAGTAATTACCGTTTTTTTTTAATCCCTCATAAATTTTTACTACATTTTCTTTCACATTTATAAGATAATTTATTTCCTCATTCAAATTCAATTTATCAGATATCCTTTCTAAATTCTTGATATCTTGCTTTAGTTTGTTTATATCTTCATCAGAAAAATTTATGCCATTCATATTACTTATATCAAATTTCAATTCATCTAAATTTATTCCATCTAATCTAGCTTTATTATAAATATCAACCTTTTGGTTTAATTCTTCTTGAAATTCATTAAAAATTAACTCATAAACAATTAGATCTTTATAATTATCACAATTAATATATTTTATAAAAGCATCTATTGTATTTTTTCTGTATTCATATAAAATAGGTAATGCTTTATAATCTAATATCCTATGATAAGACTCTATATCCACATTAGCTAATTCTTGCATAGATATTTCAAATTTTTCTTCAAGCTTTTCAATTTCCTCTATTGATTGTTTTTCTAAATTAATGTCTAAATTCTGTATAGCTCTTTTAGAAAAAATCCCTATACTTTTAAATTGATTAAATGTAGGAAATACAGATACTTTTTCTGTCGTATATTCTTGCTCTATACCAAACCTTTCTCCTAAAATCAATATTGCTTTCCCTTGATCCACTCCTTCTATTTCACTTACCAGGGAAATTACATCTCCGCCTTTTGAAATTCCCCAATCTCTCCATATATTTTTACTTGGATTTATTGAAAAAGATGGTGTCCTATCATTTTCTCTAAGTCGTCCCCACCAGTTCTCACCCTTTGCTTTTAAAACTATTCCATAATGAGAACATACATCTTGTATCGGTATTGCTTTAATTTCATCAATCTTATAATACATTCCTCCTTCTCCCTCCTAAAAAAAACAATAATAAAACACCAGGTATCTTCCTGGTGTTAATTATCCTTCTAATTCCATTTTGTATATATATATTTTCTCATATAGCCAAGTTAGAGTACTCAATATAAGTTCTGCTCCTATTTGCATCAAAATTACAAATATGATTCCAAATATATATGCTGAAAAAGTATAATAATCTTTTTTAAACAAAGTCCAAATAGTAGGTATAATAAATAATAAAAGAAAAAATCCTCCAATACGTTCTATTATTGATTTCATACCTTCAAATACTATTATTATTATTTTTAAAACTATTAATGGTATGCTTAAAATAGTTTTTAATAATATACTTCTCATTTCTTCCTCCATAGCTTTTTATTTTATTATATCATCAAAACTCTAATTTGAAATTAATAAATTTCCCTGTATCTTCTAAAACTACAGTTGCATCATATTTCTTATCTTTTTTTACTGAATACAATCCTTTAACTTCTGCTTTACCATCTTTAAGCAATTTTTTTGCAATACTTTTATTTATTTCTTTCTTTGCATTAGTAAAAAATTTATCTTGCTTCCAAAGTGTAAATCCACATTCTTTTCCACCTTCGCAATAAAAATTTAATTTCCCTTCATAAACATTCTTATTGCATCTAGGACATTTGCCTATAATTTCTTTTTCTTTACTTTTAACAAACTCCTTATTTAAATTTCCTTTAGCATTATTTATTAGGCTATTTATATATACTTTTATTTCTTCTAAAAACTCACCTTCTGATAATTCACCATTATTTATTCTCTCTAGCTCATATTCCCACTTAGCAGTTAATTCAGGTGATTTTATATCTTCAGGTAAAATCTTCATCAATTCTTTTCCTTCTATTGTTGATATAAGTTTTTTGCCATCCCTTTTTACAAAACCTTTCTTTATTATCTGCTCAATTATTCCCGCCCTAGTTGCTGGCGTTCCTAAACCTTTGCTTAAAGATTCTTTAAGTTCTTTATCATCTACTAATCTTCCCACATTCTCCATAGCTGATAATAACGTATCTTCAGTATAATATTTAGGTGGTTGAGTTTTCTTAGCTTCTGAAGATAATTCAACATTTTCAAATCTCTGTCCTACATTCACCTCACCTTCAAAACTATTTTTATCTTCTTCTATTTCTATACCCAATTTGTCTTTCATTAATTTTTCTATCAACTTAAAACCATTATCTAATATTTGTTTTCCTGAAAACTCAAATATTTCATCTTCTATACCCAAATCTATTTTTATATTAGTCTGTTTTATAGGCTTATAAACGCTTTCTAAGAGCTTGTACGTAACTAGGTATAATATCTTCTCTTCACTATCTGTAAGGCTTAAATCGTGCTTTAAAACTTCGTTAGTAGGTATTATTGCATGGTGATCACTAACCTTTTTATCATTTATAATGCTTTCTAATTTAATGGCTTCAATTTCATACTTTTCCCTTAAATTTTCTCCTAAAAGATTTGAGTTTACTAAATTAATTATTAAATCTTTTGTTTCATTTTTCATATCTTCCGTCAAAAATTTACTATCTGTTCTTGGATAGGTTATAATTTTCTTTTCATATAAACATTGAGCTAAATCTAATGTTTGTTGTGCTGAAAAACCTAGCAATTTATTAGCTTCTCTTTGCAGAGATGTTAAATCTAATAAACCGCTAGGTTTTATATTTTTTTCTTCTTTAATAACATTTTTTATTATTGCATCTTTACCATTACACTTATTTACTATACTATAAGCTTCAGTTATTCCATCAAATTTTTTAGCAGCTATAAATAATCCAGTATCAGCCTTTACAACAAAATATTGTTTAGGTTCAAAATTTTTAATTTCTTCATCTCTTTTTACAATTAAATTTATAGTTGGTGTTTGAACTCTACCTACATTAAGCATTTTATTATATAAGCCTGTATATAATCTTGTTGCATTTAACCCTACCAACCAATCTGCCTTACTTCTGCAAAAAGCTGACTTATAAAGACTTTCAAACTCTCTCCCATCTTTTAATTTACAGAAACCTTTTTCTATAGATTCTCTAGTCATAGAACTTATCCATAATCTTTTAATAGGTTTATTACTTCCTATTTGATTATATACTAGCCTAAATATCAGTTCTCCTTCCCTTCCAGCATCTGTCCCACAAATCAACTCTTCTACATCATCTCTATTAGCTAACTCTTTTATAACTCTAAATTGATCTTTGGTTTTACTTGATACCTTTGTTTTCCATTCTTCAGGAATTATCGGCAATGTTTCTAAATTCCACTTTTTATACTCAACACTATAATCTTCAGGCATTGCATTTTCAACTAAATGCCCTACACACCATGTTACTAAATAATTATTACCTTCATAATAACCATTCTTTTTTTCACTTGCTCCAATGACTTTGCTTATCTCTAAAGCTACACTTGGCTTTTCAGCTATTACTAATTTCACTCCCAATTTCTCCTTTCTTATCTATGTATTACATGTAATATTACATTATACTCTTATTTTTGATTTAAATTTCTACTGCAATATAAGAACAGCTCTGAGCTGGCTTATTATCAGTTACATCAAATAATTCTAAATTATTTAACATAATATCATTAAACTCTTCTCTATCTATATTTTCAGGTTCTAAAATTACTTTCCTTACTTCTATATCTTTCGTATAACTATGAATCTCCATAGCAATCCTACAGTTACTCATTATTACATTCATTGTTGGACTAAAATCAAAAGTTTGATTCTCTTTAAACAACTCTTTATCAAAAGAACAATAAAATAACTCACTTAAATAACATTCTTCACCGTTTTTTAATTTTATTGTCTGCTCTTTCAACTCTTCACCTTTTGTTTCAAATAAAATCTCGTTACCATTCACATCATAAATTTTAAATAAAACCATTATGCTAATTCCACCTATTAAATCCCCTTTATACTTAAATGTTCTTTTAGGTAAAAATAAATAATCATATCCTAATCTATATTTTCTAATTCCTTTAATAGGTTTTTTCTTTTCAACTATCTTTTCATTTTGATTATCCTCTTTTGATTTTACATATTCTTTTAACTCTTTTAACATTATATCCACCATTTCGGAATTATGAGCCAATATCTCTTTTTTCATGCAAAAAAAACACCTCTTTAATTATTTATAATTAAATTTAATATATTACCTTGTTCATCAAATTTTAAAATATCATCAAAAATTACTCCTGAATTAACCATACTATCAATATTTAAATCTAACTTTATATACTCTGTTTTTTTATACTGATCTATTCCTTGTACTAGATACTCACAATATAAGTATTTTCCTTCAAAGCTTTTTCTTTTTATTACTTCTGTAGATAATGTATATGATTCATATATTTGTCCATCAATAGGTTGTCCCTTCTCATTAATATTTTCTGAAATATACCATTGAAATTTTGTAGTTTCATTTGGTAGTGCATGGAATATTAATATATCATTGTTATCTTTAGATTTAATACCATACTTCTTCATCAAACTCTCTCCCATAATCTATTTTTAGTTGTTATTATCTTTCCTTTAACTATAAAAATATCCTGGATAAAATTTAATTTATCCAGGAATAGTCTTGCTATTAATTTTTTAATTCCTTTATCATTTTTACCAACTCTTCATATGGAATATCTACTTCATTTATTAATCCTTTTATTTCTAGTGTTTTTAAGTTTTCTATTTCTTTTTCTAATTTTTTTATACCTTCTTCCTCTTTTTTTATTTTTTCTCTTTTCTTTAATATTTGTTCTTCTTTAGCTTTTATCTTTTCTTGAATACTCATATTAAACGCTCCTTATTTGTAGTTTTAATAGCTAAACTTCTAATTTGCTATTCAACAACCCTTCTAACAGTACCATTAAAGGCATTTTTCCAATATCCTTCTAAATTATTCACCCATACTCCATTAGTGGATGCATCATGTAAAAATTTATTATCTCCTAAATAAATACCAACATGATTATTAACAACTCCTTCTGTATTGAAGAAAATTAAATCTCCCCTTTGCATCTCTTCAGGTTTAACTTCTCTTCCCATAGTAACTAATGTCCAAGTTACTACGCTTCTATAATCTCCTAAATTAAGACCAGCATTTGCATAACACCAATGTACAAAAGAACTGCAATCAAACCGTAAAGCTGCAATATCTTCAGGATTTCTTCCTCCTCCAAAAACATAAGGTGATTTTCCTACAATACTCATACCCGTTGTGATAGCTCTTTCAACTACTTTATTTCCATCGCCTACTTTAAAATCATAAATATTTAATGAATATGACTCTATAATATTACAAATTAAACTTGCATATTGTGGATCTGTTGCATATCCAGCCATTCTAATTGCATAAGCTTGTTCCTTATAATCTTTGGCTTTAAAAACCCCTGATTGCTCATATCTTGGATTTTCCTTTAAGAACTTTCCATGATCCTTTACTGAATCCTCAAAACTATCATATTTCCTCCACTTTGCCATTACAGTAATATTACTTCCATTTATATGTTCTTGTGTTGGCATATCAATAGTTTGTCCCTTCCAACTACTATCAGCTTTTACTCCAAATAAATTATTAGCTTTTACTGAAAGGTCAGATTTTCCCCACGCTGATTCATGTATAGCTTGTGCTATTGTTACTGATGGAAAAATCCCGTAATCATTGTAATTATCTTGAGCTATTGGAACTAATTTTAATATAAATGCTCTTTGTTCTTCATTAGGAACTGCAAAATCTATATTTGAATTTTCTCCAATAAAAATACTTATAAACCCTATAAATATACTTCCTATTAAACTTAATGCCACTACTACTGCTCCTAATACAGCTAATACCTTCAATACTACTGGATTAGAGAAAAGTTTTGTAGCCATAATAGTTAGTTTTTTTCCAGCATCATAACCAAACTTTGTGAATTTCTTTACCTTTTTTATTCCTCTTGCTCCATAATCAAAAGTATTTTTAGTTAATTTAGTTGCTTTCTTAGTAGCTTTCGCACTATACCTTAAAGTATTTTTAGTAGTAACTAATGTATCTTTAGTTTTTACAATGCTTTGTATTCCTATATTTTCATTTCCTTTTAATGAATTAACCTCATTTATTAAGCTAGTTGTTATTCCTTTTCCAACAATTCTTTTTAGTTTAATTGACTTTATGTCAGAAATGTTTTTTAAATTCTTTGATACATCTTTTACATACCTTGCTCCATTATAAGCTCTCTTTAAACTTCTTCCAGCTCTTATTACATCTCTTGGAGCTGATACAATTCTATACATTTTTTCTTTTGCTAAAGTATTTCCATAATCATTATCTGAACTATTTAAATTATCAATTCCATTGTCTACTATTGTCCTTATATACCTAGCTTTAAAGAACTCCTTTTTTACTCTTGAAAAATTTACACTTCTAGTATATTTTAAATCCTCTATTAAATTAGTATATCTTCCTTTTGCTTTTAATTTATCATTTCTTACTATATTTAAACTCTTTCTTCTATTTCCTTGTATATCATAATTCTTTATATTAGGTATATTGTTTTTTATTATTGTTTCAGATATATCTCTTTTTATTATTGTTTCAGATACTCTTTCTTCTCTTACTCTTATTATCCCATCAAGCTTAGAATTTACATAGTTAGCACTATTTTTAAATCCATTTTCTCTTATTACTGATTCACTTCTTTTAGTAATATTACTTGTAATATTATTTTTTCTTAAACTATTACCTCTTGTATCAACTTCCTTTATTTTTATTATAGAATCTATTCTTTTATCATCTATAAGACTATTTTTTCTTGCTTTATAATTATTTTCTTTTCCATTCAACAAAGAGTAAGTTCTATCATTAATTCTTTCTTCTCTTTTTATTGTTGCTCTTGTATATTGACTACTTTTATATGGGTATTCAATCCTACTTATTAGTTCTCTTCTACTACCAGTATCTCCATATCCATTTTTAAAATATTGAGGTTTATTTAAAGATTCATTATTCCCTTTATAAATTCTTTCATTATTTATAACTTTATCTAAAGATTGCTCACTAGTAGATCTATTAACAAAAGACTTATTTATTTCCGTATTATACTCACTATCTTTAATAATACTTTTTCCTTCTAATTTAAAAGAAGCACTTCCATATATAGAAGTGCTTTCTTTATTCTTAACTAAGTCCCTTGAACCATTTTTTATTATACTCATTAAACACCCGCTGTTACTTCTTCAATCTTAGTAGTAAGCATTTTGTAAAGTTCTGTTTTCTTAGGGAAATCATCTTCAAATGGTATTATTGCATTTCCTGCAAATATCAATCCATGTCCTGGATCTGAATTAGTAACATAGTTTAATTGTTGGTCTGATATATTTAATAAATGTGCCAGTTCATCTCTATCAGAAGAAGCCTGATTTAACATATATATAAACTCACTATTGGATAACATACTTCTTGCATTATCACTTCGTAATAAATCTTCAACATTTTGAGTTATTCCAGTTGGAATAGCTCCCCACTTTCTTGCTCTTTTCCATAATTCAAATAAATAGTTATCTGAATATTCATTTTTGAAAAGTAAGTATATTTCATCTATATATATCCAAGTTCTTCTACCTATTTTTCTATTTTGAGTTATCCTATTCCATATTTGGTCTAACACCACTAACATTCCTATAGTATTTAACTGCTTACCTAAATCTTTAGTATCGAATACTACAAATCTATTATTAATATCTATATTGGTATGATGTGAAAATACACTTAAACTACCATTTATATAAATCTCTAAAGCAAGTGCTAAATCATTTGCTTCAGGCTCTGGTTGTTCTACTAAATTACTATAAAATGTTTTTAATGTTGGTACATCTTCCTTCTTAGGGTTATTAAAATATTTTTCATAAGTTAATAAAACAGTTCTGTCTATTATAGTTTTATGAGCTGAAGATAATCCATATCTTCCCCCTATAAGTATTTCACATAAAGATAATATAAACTCTGATTTTAATGATATTGGGTTATCATCGTCTGCATAATCTAAATTTATATCAAATGGATTAATAAAATTATTACTTCCAGCAGATATTTTTATTACTTCTCCATAAAAACCATTAGTTTTAACATCATTATCAATTCCCTTAGCTAATGGAGTATATTCTCTTTCAGGATCTATTACTATTACATCATCATTTGTACTTAAAAGTACATTTGCAATTTCTCTTTTAGCTGCTAAAGATTTTCCCGAACCTGAAGAACCTAAAATAAATCCATTTGCAGTTTTAAGATTTTTTCTATTTACTAAAATCAAATTCTTACTTAATGAATTACACCCATAATAAGTCCCATTATTATGGAACAATTCTTGAGTGGTAAAAGGAACAAATATACCTGTAGAAGCAGTAGTTAATGTTCTCTTTATATCAACATAATTTTTCCCTAGAATTAAAGTTGAATTAATCCCTTCCTCCTGAAGATAATCTAAATATCCTATTTTACAATTGTTCTTTCTGCAAATTGATGATATTTGATAAATATTTTCTTCTAACTCTTCCTTTGTTTTTCCTGAAGTAAATATTAAAATTGTATTTTTAAACATACCTTGATTTTTATTTAATAAATCATCTAATAATTCATTAGCTTCAAGTAAACTAAATTTAAGTTCATGCGGTATCATCTCGGGATCATATCCAGCTTTTATAGCTTTTTTCTGTTCATCTATTTTTTGTTGTTCCATAAATGCAATTTTACTCTTAACTAAATCCAAAGCTTTATCTTGTGAAACTCTATTTATATGTAGATTAATTGTTAAATCGCAATTTAAGTCTGAAAGTTCACTTAATAGCTTATCAGATAAATCAGAAGGTAAATCTTTTAAATATACAACTTGTCCATATCTATTGCCAAATTCAAAACTTCTCTTATCTTTAAAGTCAAAACTATCGGGTGCTATAAAATCTTTTGTACTTAAACTATTTTCAAGTAAGTATTCATATTCAAATTTATATGGTTCATCAGGATTAAAAATAGAGTGTATAAATTCACATCTTTCACTTCCTGAAAGAACCGAGTTTATACACCCTAATCTTTTCATATTTGCTTGTACATCAGCCTCTATTCTTGATAAAACTTGTACTCCCTGTTCATAGTTACTTGCTTCGCAAGAGAAAGTAAGATATTTCTCTCTTATTATACCATTTTGCCCTTTTAAAGCCTTATCTATAAGCATCTGATTATACTCATACCTATATTTATTCAATCCATCATCCTTTTTAGGCGTATATAATAAAATTCTCTTTTTAAAATCCTCCTGATCTATTCTTCTATTATTTATAGTAATTTGAACATTAATACTTGGATCAAAATAATTTAAGAACTCACAGTACCTAGAGAATATATCTATTTGATCATCTCTTTTAGCAATTTGATAATTTATATCTGAAAATTTTATAGTTTTTGAATATATTCCACCCTCAACATCACAAACTCCATCTTCAAACATTCTATTATATCTTATAGTGTTTTGAACTGTTGCTGGAACTTTTAAAGATTTAAGAAAGTTTTTATCTACCTTTCTTTCTCTGTCTGAAATCTCGTTTTGCCCCTTTAATTTGTTTCTTAATTTCTTTGAATTTTCTTTCTCTATCTTTTTTGCTTGGTTCAAAGCCTTTATATTCTCTTTCTTCTTTAACCTTTCTTCTAATTGACTTTTGGGTTGTTTTTTTCTTAATATCACTTTCATATCCTCCTTCCAATAAATCAACCTGAACTACTGTCTTGTAATTCCTTTTTGATTTTCCAAATTGATGTTTCAAAAACATTATCAAAACTTTTTCAAATTTTAATCCTTTTGGTTTCAAGTAACCTATTGCTATTAATGGCACAACTTCTATTATTACTATATATCCAGTTAATTCTTGTCCTATTTTATTCATTAAAAAAATATAACTTGGTACACTTATAACCATTGCAATAAGTGAACATACCAACTGTCTAACACTTAAACCAAACATTATTTTTTCTTGATATTCTGTTATCTCTTTAGGTATTCTTACTTCTACTGACATTCTAGTTCCCCCTTACATAGCATTGCAAATTGACTTAGCCCATTTACCACTACTTAATAATGCAAATACTGTTATAATTGAATATCCAGTACATTCCCATAACAAACTCAATAAATTTGTTGAATCTATATTTGAAGGATCTATTGTTACTATTCCACTAAATAAAATTCCCATTATTGCAATTGAAATACACATCAAAACTCCTTGTATAGATACCGCAGTAAAAGATTTTAAAAAGTTTTTTGCAATTGAACTCTGCTCTGCATTAGGTATAGTAGCCATAGGTAATGGTGCTATTCCTATAAAGACATACATTTCTATCATTCTTCCATATATTATTGCAGTTATTAATATATTGCTAATAAACGAAATAGTATTTATTATAACTACATTTATCATAATTAAAACTTTCTCTAAAAAATCTGCATTACTAACCAACTGCTCTATTGTTTCTCTAGCACTTCCAATATCAAGTCCTCCACTCCCTGAAAATATTCCGTTTATACCTACAATAATTTCTTGCGATACATTGAATATTGCTGATAAAATTAAAGGTGTCATATCTAACGCAGTTTTACATATTATAAACTTAATCATTATTTTAAAGGGGATTTCAAATCCCCTTTCACCCATAGTGTCTGTTCTTGTGGTTATACTTTGCAATTCTAGCAATAAAAATATTGCTAGAATTACTAATGCTATTGGAGTTATTATATTTTTTTGAATGTTTAAAATCCCTGTATAGATTGTGGCATTGAATTCTTCAGGAGTTTTTATTAAATCACTCCCAACAGATGTAACATTCGTAATCATGTTTATTATCGTATTTACAATCCATTCTTCCATAATATCCTCCTATTAAATACTTTTAATTTTTTAGCCAACAACAGATGAAAATAATTGTGCAGCTACAACTATCATTCCTCCACCTACTATTTGCCATATTCCACCTTGTAAAGCTGGTCCATTTTTATCCTTTAATGCTCCTGCTAAAACAATTACTCCCCAAACACACCAAAGTCCTCCACCTATAGTACAGAACTTAATTATTATTTGTAAAACTTGATTCATTACGTCCATTTTTATCTCTCCTTTTTTATACTAAATTATTTATTTCTTCAGTTAATTCAATTTCTTTAATTTCAGTTTTTTCATCTAAAATATCTTTATTTTTTTCTTTTAAAACATCATATCTATTATCTTCACTATAATCAGCTAACTCCTTATATCTTTTATGTTTTTCTATTTTAAATTTCTTTGATTTAAAAGGCTTTACTCCTCTTATAAAAAGTAAACATTCATCTGTCTTTAGCAACCCAACTTCTGCTGGCGTTATTAAATCCCTTGCTATAATTTGATTATTTAATGATAAACTTCCTGATTGCCCTTTACTTATATTTATTGCAGTATGGTCAATAGTTGTTTTACCTACTCTAGCTGATATAGATTTTTGTGTTTCTTCCTCCCCACTTCCTAAGAATAGTGTAGTATCACAGTTACCTACAATAGTTCCCGCTTGTTCTTTATACAAGCCTTTTATTTGAGCCATATTTTGAACTATAGGAACTACTGATATCTCTCTACTTCTTACAGTTGCTATTAATTTTTCAAATGAAGGAATTTGACCTATATTAGCAAACTCATCTAAAAGACATCTAACATGAACTGGTAATCTTCCTTTATACTCGTTATCTGCTTTATTACATAGGACATTAAACATTTGAGTATATAAAATAGCAACTAAAAAATTAAAGGTACTATCTGTATCATCTATAATAATAAATAAAGCTTGTTTGTTATCTCCCAAAGTATCTAGTTCTAGTTCATCATACTCTGTTATTTCTCTAAGCTCTTTAATATCAAAAGGTGATAACCTAGCACCACAACTAATTAATATTGATTTAGCTGTTTTACCAGCAGCTTGTTTATATTTTTTATATTGTCTTACTGCAAAATGACCTTCATCTTTACTTTCTAAATCTTCAAATATTATATCTATAGGATTTTTAAATTCTTCATTATCCTCTTTAGCTTCCATTTGATTTAACAAATACAGTAAAGTGCTAAAATTTCTATCTTCTTTGGGTAATTCATAATATATATATCCTACTAAAGCTTGATATAACAATCTTTCAGCCTTTATCCAAAAGTCCTCTTTGCATTTTTCACCTTCTCCACTAGTATTTAATATTATTGTGTTTACTAATTTTAAAATATCTTTTTCTTTTCTTATATATTCAAACGGGTTATAGTGCATAGATTTAGAAAAATCTATTGTATTGAAATACTTTAAATTATAATCTGCATCCAATAACATCTTTCCACATTCAGGTAATAAAGTCCCTTTCGGATCAGTTATTACATAAGATGTGTGTAACTGCATTAAATTAGGTTTAACAAAAAATCTTGTTTTCCCCGAACCTGAACCACCTACAACAAGAATATTATTATTTCGCAATGTTTTTCTTGTATCTATTGATATTCTTTCACTTTCAGTTAGTAACATATTTTTTTCATAATTCTTATCTATAAAAGGTTTTATATCAGTCGCACTTCCCCATTCTGCTGAACCATGCTCCTTACCTTCTAATCTATTATTTCTTGTAAAAGAATTATATAAAACCACTAAAAAAACACCTATCAATCCAACTAGACCTATCAATATGGATTCTGGTGTTTTATCTATAAAAAATATGTTTTCCAGGATAGATTTACTCAAATTATCCATAATAAAATTAATTTTGGTAAGTATATCCCCTTCTAAACTTTGATACAAAAAAGCTATTCTATTAAATATATAAAATACTATTATTGATGCTATAGAAGTGAATATTAATTTTTCTTTTTTCATTATCTATCCCCTCTATCCTTAACAAATTGTTTTTCATTTTTATTAAGCTCTACTTCTTTGTTATGCTCTTCAGCTTTTACTTTAGCTTCTTTTACAACCTCTTTAACTTCCTTTCTTTCATCTCTCTTAAAATCCTTAAAATTTTTACTTGCATAATCCTTAAATATTTTTTCAATTTGGCTGATGTCTTGCCCCTTAAAATATAAGTTGAAAACTTCATTATAAGAATCTTTTTTTATTGCAAAATCAATTCCATCTTTTTTAAGCTGCCTTTGAATTGCTTTTAAATCAGCTTTATCTATATTTACATTTTCTAAAGCTTTTCCCTTTTTGTTCAACTCTTTTAAACTCTGTTTTCCATTAACAACCTTATATTTATCATTTGCTATAGATCTAATCACCTCTAATACTAATTTAGCTGTAATCTGTGATGCTTTTACAGTAACACCTATTGCTTTATTTCCTACTTCATCTCCTAGCATACACTCACCTCCTCCCACAAAAAAAACTCTCGGCTATTGCCTGTCAGAAGTTCTTTTCTAAAATATTTATAAAAAGATGTCCTTCGGGAACACCTTTTACGCATTTAAAATTTTTTTAATATTACTATACCTTTAATAAATTACTTGTAATATTACAAAGCTATTTAAATTCATTTAATATACTTAGTGTTCCTTTATTCTCTAAAAATTGTAAAATTATATTGTATATTAGCACGTTAACAGATGAACATTCCCTTATATATTCTTTAACATATATTTCGTAAAGTCTAATATTTTCTTCCTCTAAAAGTTTTACTGTTAACCTACTTATCTTAGGCTCATTATTAATTCTTCCATATATCAATTTAGATTTATCTAAAATAGGTTTATTTAACCAATCCTTTACGATCATTGTTGCTACTTGTGAAGGTTTTATCCTATATCTATGCAATCCTTCACTTACTATATATCTCTCTAAGTCAATTAATGTTTCTCTCATTAATCTTACTCCTATTGAAACTTCTGTTCTATCCACTTCAAAAACCTCCATAACAAAAGTGTTCTTCGGGAACACTTTTAAAATTATCTATAATATTTTTTAATTTCCATACATTTTAATAATAAATTTATTTAACCCCTATCGTATATCCTTTCTAAAAAACATTAATTAATCGTATCGCCTTTTACCAGTTCTAGTTCCAACAATTACGCAAGAAAATGCTGAAAACCCTAATAAAAATAAAACTACCAACATTAAAAACATATAAATCCTCCTTTTTTATATTACTTTGATTGAGTAAATTAAATAAAATAAGCATTAAAATACTTGCTTTATTTAATTTACTGAATAATAAAAAGGTGTTCCCAGGGAACACCCTTATATTATTATTTATCTTATTTTTTCTTCTTCTACTATTGCATTTACAACTAATCTTTCAGTTGTACCTTCAGCTCCATAACAAGTTATTAAGTTAAATATTTGGCTTGTTGAATAATTAATACTTGATTCACCTAAAATATATTCACTATACTTATTTCTTTTATTTAACTCTTCAATTAACGATACATACTCTACCGTTCCAAGTTCATATTCTCCATTAAATATATCATCATTTTCATTTGTTATAAAAATTGAAAATATATCACACTTCATAGCTTTTCTTTCCGTATAAATATATAAATATCTATGCTCTTTCAAAAAATCTTTATCTATATATTTTCTAAGTTCACCGAACATTTGACTACTAGCCATATTATGACCAAAAATAAATGTATTCCCTTTTGTAAAATTTGTTCCACTATAAGAAAATATTGAACCTAAAGGAGTGTATTCTTTATTCATATCATTATATAGATATTCTTCATCAGATTCTCCAACCAATATAGGATAATCAATTTTTGTTCCAGGAACATAAATCCATGCCTTTATATCTTTATTTATACTGTTTAATTTCTCAAAGTCTATAATTCTATCTAATGGATCATTAACAACTTCACTTGTCGCTACTTCTCTAAGACTTTGATTTTTAGCTTTATTTGATATCATATACCTAAATTCAACAAACCCCTTATATAGAAACACTATTGATACTATTAATAATATACTTGCTATTACTTTTCGCATTTTTTCTTTTTCTTCCCTACTCCAAAAAATAAAATACTGCTACCTATTAATAAACAAGTCCCTACCCCTAGATATAAATAAGCTTTATTATCATATCCTGTTGCTGGTACTTTAGGCTTTTCTTCTTCTATAATCTTAGTATGTTTGGGAATAACATTTATGTCATAAGACATAGATTTATCAGCTTCATTCCAAGATGGAATTGATACTAAAAATGGTGTTATGTTTTCATAGTTTGAAATATCTGTTGCATATAGCAAATATACTCCTACATCTAAATCATCTATAGTACATTTTCCATTTTTATCAGTTGTTAATATATTATCTGTGCTTACTACCTTCTTAAATAAATTAGCTGCTAATTCCAAATCTGTAGCAGTTTTTATATTATTTAAATCTATATTTACTGCTTCATATTGAGTTAATACTTTATATTCTCCATTTATAACATCAGCTACTTTAGATAATCCAAATTTTACATTACCTTTATCTCTATTATCTTCAGTATCAGATAAAGTTATTGTAATACTACCAGTTCCACTTTTTACTTCTTCAAGTATATCTCCTGGCACTAATGTACTTCCACTATCTTCTTTATCTATTACAACAGAATCAGTTATTATAGCTCTACTATTGATATTATTAATAGTATCAGCATAAACATTAACTGCTGATATAGAAGATACTAATAAAGCTATAGCTAATATATAATTAATCTTCCTTAACTTCATGCCCTTCTCTCTCCTTTCTTCTTTTATCACTTAGTTTTAAAACTACTGCTAAAGTTAAAAATATAAAAGGAATACTAGCAAATAGTATTTCTCTATTAGACATTCTATTTGATTCAATACTCTCATATTCAGATGGTTCATAAGGAACTCTTTCACCCGTAACAACTAATCTGTGAGTGTTAATTCCATAAGGAGTACACGTTATTAAAGATACTAAATCTTTACCTTCAATAATATTTACTGCATCTATATCTTCAGGCTCAATAACTTCAATATTATTCACTTTATAAGCTAATGTTTTATCTTGTATTCTAACGAAGAATAAATCGCCTTCAACTACTTCATCTAAACGAGTGAATAATTTCGCATTAGGAAGTCCTCTATGCCCTGTTAGAACGCTTCTAGTATTAATTCCCCCTATAGGTAAACTACTGTTGTAAACATGTCCTACGCCTACTGAAAGCACTTCATCAGATGTCCCATGATATATAGGAAGATTAACATTTATTTTAGGAATTTCAATGCTTCCCATTATTCCATTTCCCATATCAAGAATATTATTATAGCTTTCTTCACCTAAAACACTAATTGAATTAGTATTTAATATATTATTTTTGTAATTAAATAAAGCTGAATTATATTCTTCAGCTTTATTGTACTCTAGTTCTAATTCTGCTCTATCTATATTATTAACTGCATTTTCGTAAGTTGCTATAGCTTCTCTCTGATAAAAACTTTCTATAATACTACTACCTAAAGGATATATACATATTAGAAATCCAATTATAAATATTATCTTACGAATAACATTTCTCCCATCCATATCAACACTCACTTTCCATTGTCTTTATTTCTATAAGCTTTTTTACTTTTTACTCTTTTTTCTTGATACTGCTAATGCTCCTGTCATTAATGTTGAACCTAAACCAATTAATGCTATAGTTGCACCCGAACCAGTTACAGGTAGTTTGCTACCAACCTTATTTATTACAGTTATGTTAAGAGATCCATCATCAACATTAGTATCTAATGGTTGATTATTCTCATTAAATATTCCATCCCAAAAAGTTTTTATATTGGCAGTTGCTTCTAAAGTTTTAAGAGTTTTATCAGTTGCTCCATCACCTTTTACATAAACATTTCTGTTTTCTGTGAACGTAGGAACTATATTTATTTCTATTGGATCTAATATTGGTCTATATCCATCAGGAGCACCAGTTTCCTTTAACCAATAAGTACCTTGGTCTAATCCAATAATTGTGAATACCCCTTCTGCATCAGAAACCATTTCTACTGCATCACTTGGTACACCACCTTGAACACTATCTCTATTGATTACTATATATCCACTTTCAGCTTTCTTTACATATACTTCATTTTTGCACTCTTTATCAGAGTATAATCTGAATTTAGCATTTTCTAGTTTTAAATCATGGTCATTTATCTTTAAACCATTGATTTTATAAGTAAAGCAAACTACAGTATCCCAAGGAGTTTCCCCTCTATCAGTTTCTCCATCACCATCAGGATTATTTGAAAACTCTAATTTAACATCATTTTCAAATCCTGGTCTACCAGTATCATTAGCTGCTTTATCATTTAAAGTAGCATTGAAAGTTAATTCTACTTTTTGCCCATAAACATTTTCATTTAAATCATTCTTATTATTAAACTCCCTATCAACTATTGCCTTTAAATCAACAATTTCTACCTTGAAAGTTTCATCTTTTCCTGGATTTTCAACTACATTAAATTCACTATTTTGTAATGTATATGATTTTCCTGTAGAATCACTTATTTTAATACCTACTGAATTATTATTAAATGTTAAAGCTTCGTCCATTTTATCATGCCAAGCATAATAATAAGTATGATAACCATTCATATTTGGTACATTTGACTCAAATTTGAATGGTACAGTTTGTCCTATTTCATAGTCCCCTATATCGTTCCAACCATCATTCCCAACTGCATCTACATTATCATCTTCTTTTATCTTCTTGATAACTGATGGATAATCAGATTTTACTTGAACTGATGCATTAGGATTAGCCGTATTTACCATACATAAAGATCCCGCTGAATGAGAACCTGAAACATTAGATACTTCATCTACTATATAATATCCATAATCTAACCCTGTTAATTCTATACTATTATTTGACTTAACTTCTGTAACTGTTACAACATCAGATTTAATTTTTAATTTCACTATCTCGTTTCTTAACTCTTCAACAAAATATCTAAACTCACTATATCTTCCTTCTAAAGTTTGTTCAGCATTAGCACCTTCAACCTTATTATTGTTTAAAGATTGGATATAATCTATAATTTCATATTCTGTTACTTTACTAGCTTCTTTGTTTAATTTCTTACCAACAACATTTTTTAATGCTGGTGCATACTCTGGATTCATTGTATAGTTTATAGATTCTAAACCAGTAGAGTTTTGAGCATTGAATAGCTTGTACACATTGAACTTTTTACCAACTAAAGTTTGACTTGTGTTATTACCTTCAATAGTAATTGAAGCACTTCCACGACCAAAATTTGCTACACCTCCTGGTGTATTTTTATTTACAAAAGCATAAGTTGTAGCAGCACTTTCACTTCTAGTTTCTGCATGAGCCATTACACTTGGTAATGTACTCGTTGCTAAAACTCCTGCAACTAATGCATATGATAATACAGATTTTAATATTTTATGTCTTGCCATTTGACTATCCCCCTATAACCTATCTCTTATTTTCTTTCTTAGATTTTCTACTCATTATAATTGCAACCCCCATTAAAGACATACCAACTACTAATATAGGTATCATCATTCCTGATCCTGTACTTGGTAGTTTCATAGTTATGTAATTAACTACTTTAATGCTGATTACTCTATCATTTTTATTTCCTTCTATATGAATATCACCATTTGTAGAATTAGCAGTATATTTAACTCCATCTATTGTAAAATTAAAAATACCATTTGATGGTTGAGATTCAGTAGTTACTTCATAAACATGAACATTACCATCTGCATCTACAGGTATTCTATAACCTTCAGGTGCTTTTGTTTCTTTAAAGTAATATGGAGTTCCAACTTTTAACCCATCAAAGAATAATTCTCCTTTTTCGTTAGAAACTGCCTTACTTATTTCATTTCTACATTCTCTATCAGAATATAAAGTAAATTCAGCACCTTTTAGTGGTGTATTCTTATCATTAACCTTAACTACTTTTAATTGGAAAGGTCTTAAACTATTTTCTACTGTCAATACCCCATTGCCTTCTGATTCTACATAGCTCATTCCCATATTAGTAGTATTAGATATTACTCTTATTGTATTACTTGATGTAACTTCAAAAACAAACTCATTTGGATTTACTTCAAATCCTTCAGTAGTTGATATTTCTATTATTTTATGTGTTCCTTGCTCTAACCCCTTAATTACTATTTCTCCATTTGGATTAGTTGTTAATTCTTCAGTTGTTCCGTTAGGTTTTGTATGTCTAAACTTTACATTAGGTAGTAATATATGTGTTCCTTCTTGTACTTTTCTTATAGTAAAATCTAAGGAATCTTCTTTTATTGTAGGCTCAACATAAGTATTAACATTTTCAGCAGAACTGTTAGGAGTTATTCTTCTAACAAATACTTCTTGGTTTACCTTATAACCAATAGGGGCTTTAGTTTCCTGAATTGTTATAGTCCCTAAAGGTATGGTAGGTGCAGAAGTACTATTATAGTAGAAAGGATCTCCTGATACTTTATAACTATCACTTAAATACGTAAAACCATCACTATCAGTTTTTAACACCCAAGTTCTTGTTGGAGATACTCCTAAATCTGAAGGGTTTACATTATCTGCGTACTCCCCTGCATAATACTTAATAGTAAAGTGAGCATCTGCTAAAGAACCACTACCTTGAGGTTTATTAGCACCAGTATCGGCATCTACTTTTCTAATTAAGATACCAATTGGGTCAGCTTGAGGTCTATCTGTAAATGCTTTAGTTGACTTACTACCCGAATTAACTGTTATCGGATATATATTTCTATCTAATGCATATCCCTTAGGTGCCTTGGTTTCTTTAATATAATAAGTTCCTGAATCTAATTGAATTTCTTGCGACCAACCATTAGAACCTATAACAAGAGTTGCTACTTGACCAGTAGCATTAGAGCCTGTAAATACCCCATATTCTGCACCAGCTATATTATAATAATTATTTCCATTCGTTATTGATGGATCAGCAGATGATTTAGATATTTGTAATGAACCTTTTGGATTATACATCCAAAATGCTAAATCTTGATAAGAGCTTCCTTCTGTATCAGCAATATATGCAGTAAATGAAGATGGTGGTTCAGGTAAACCTCTTACTTGATTAAGTAATCTTCTACCTAAGTTTTTACCATCACCATGTCTTACTTCAGAAATAGCCATTGCAGTCGCAATTCTTAAACCATTAGATGCCCAACCACCTATTTGTCCTGGTCCTTCAAAACCATAATACAATATCTTTCTTATATCAGAATTACCTTCAACCGAAGTGCTAAGTATTCTTACCCCAGTTCCTGGTGATACCTTAGAGTGATCAGCACAAAAAGCTGTACGTCCATTTATACTAAACATATCTGACCTACCCATAAGAATACCACCCTCATAGTAAGTTAAGTTACCATGATTAGTAACAGTCATTCCAGTTCTAGCTGCCATAAAAGACAATGATCTTCTCAATCTAGTTCTAATAGGATTTAAATTATTCAGACTTTCTAAAATTGGATCTACATTTTCATCTTGAAGATAATCTAAAGCTAAATCTTTCTTTGATATATCTACTAAAACAATACAATCACCTATATTTTCTAAATCAATAAGCTTGTTTATATATTCATCTTTAAAAAAGAAGTTTTCATCTACCTTATCTTCTAACTTATGCTTAGAAACAAGTTCTTTTCTAAAATTCAAAGCTTCTTCAGAATCATATATACCTTCAAGATACTCATTAAGTATCTTATCTACTGTATTCTCTTCTTGTGGCTTTTTCTCATTAGTATCTATTTCATTTGATGTATCTTGTATTTCTTCTTGAATCACATCTGATTGAACTATTTCATCTTTAATTTCTTCTTTTGGATTTTCTGTGAAATTAATAATTATAGAATTAGCATTTTCTTTTAGATTAACATCATAAATTTTACTATTTCCATTTATTACTCCATCATTCTCTATACCATCAATAGATGATATAAAATATCCTTCATTCGGTGTAGCAGTTATTCTTAAATTAGTATCTACTGTACAATCTGCTCTAAAAACATCTTTATTTCCTAAAGAATATTTAGAACTTCCATCATCAATAATAACTTCACCTTCTCCTTTAACTTTTATTTCTAGCTTCGTTATATTAGATGCTTCTGCTGGTATGGCTTGAACATTTCCTACAACTAAAATACTCACTAAAAACAAACTTAAAATTCTTTTGAGTTTCCTCACTAAGTTTCCCTCCTTAACTTTTTATTTCAGATAAAAAACTGTAATTAATTTTTCTCCCCCCCATCAACTTTTTAAATTATGCAATTAAAAAACTCCAACTATTTAATAGTTGAAGTTCTTTATGTTACATAATTAGATTTAAAAGTGTTCCTCGGGAACACTTTCTTTATTTAATCATTTAATAGTCTTAATATTTTATTTATAGCCTTTTCTTTACTAAGGTTCTCATATTTCATAATATTGGCTACATCAAAATTTAAGTAATAATCAGAAATATTTTTATTATTATAAGCCATTCTCAATTGTTGTATATCACTTTTAGATAAAATTATATTCCCCCTATCATTTTTCATTAACAATTGCTCCTTTACTAAAAAATAACAATTAAAAAGTGCCTAGTTTCTAGGCACTTTAATAATACATACTATAATATTTTTTATATTACTTAGTCGCTCCACAACTACAACTATGTCCAACTGTAACTGTTTCTGTCCAAGCTGCTTTATCTACTACCCATTTCTTTTCTGTTACTGCTGGGTGGTTAACACTATTTGTGCCTACTTGAACTTGAACCCATTCTGTTCTATGACCACCTTTATCTTCACCTGCCATCATATGCTTTTTAACATGAGCAGCTATATCTGTTCCAGTCAAATCGGCATTACAAGTGTTACAAATATCTCTAGCTTGATCTTCATATACTGGAATACTTTCTGTCCAAGCTGGTTTAACAACTACATCTTCCCAATGACCTACCTCATCATGGTGAACTTGTTCAGTTATAGGGTTCCAACTATGAGTATGAGTACTTCCATTTGAAGTGTTACTATTAGTGTTACTGCTAGTATTACTACTAGTATTACTACTATTGTTATTGCTAGTATTACTATTAGCATTGCTACTACTAGATTGGCTATTATTTTTATTAGTATCGTTATTGTTATTCTTTATCTCATTACTGCTTGTACTATTTTCAGGCATATTGATATTAGATTCAGTTTCTTTTACTTCCTCTTTTTTATCTTCAGCATTATTATTCTCTTTTGATACCACTGATTCATCTTTATCTTTTTTATTATCTTCTTTTTTATTATTGATAACTGGTTTGTTATTTTCTGCTATATCATTTGATTTACTTGCTCCATTAACTAACACTCCACCAATAATTCCAATAACTATAGTTCCTACTATTACTCCACTTGCCACAATTCCTTTTTTACTCTTTAATATTTTTTTTATTTTTTCTAAATTCATCAATTTACCTCCTTATAAATTTGTGTTCTTCGGGAACACTTTTTTACCTTTAATTCCTTAATATCTTTAATTTATCATCTGTTTTTAGCAATATTATAACAAATTTATTTTTATTTTGTAATTCTTGTAGGCGTATCAAATGTAACTACTGGTGCTACTTTTCTATCTAGTATTAAATCTCCATTCCTTGCTTGTTTATAAATAGATCTATTAAATTTTGCAAAATTACTATTTGAAATTTCTTGCGAACACTCCCACTTAGTTTTTCTTAAAACCTCTCTTGTTCTTTCCTTTTCAGCTTCATGTTTTTCTTTTAAATCTTTTAAATTTCTCTGTATATATTTTCTAATAGCATCAACACTCTTGCCAATTCTACGAGATATTTCTTTAGCATCTACTCCAGCTAAATATAATTTTTCAATCATAATTTTATCTCTCAAATCCAATACCATAATTAATACCTCCAAATATATATAGTTGCCCCAACCCATTTAGTTGGACATTTTTATTTTCAATTACCATATTTAACTAATTTAAATATATATTATCATTTGACAAGTATTTTGTCAACAGAAGTTTTGACAACAAGATTATTTTCTTGTCGCACTATGAATATGCTTTATTTTTATGTCTAAATAAATGTATACACTATTATGAATGAGGTGATTATATGAAATCTACTTTTGCTAACAATATAAAAAGCCTAAGAATAGATAATGATTATAGCCAAAATGATCTATCAAAAGCCCTAGGCATAACAAGATCTCGCTATTCAAATTACGAAAATGGAATAAGCGAGCCAAATATTGAAATTTTAATAAAAATATCTAGTTTTTTTAATTGTTCAATTGATGATCTTTTAAAAAGTAGAATTAATACTGTTGTCAAAAGTAAAATAGATACTATTATATCTGAAGAACCAAGAATTAGTGTAAATTTAAATGAATTTAACTATTCTGACTTAAAAGAAAAACTTTTAAAAAATAAAAGATTTTATGAAGAAAAGAAAAAAACTATATTAAGTGAAATTGATGTTAAAATATCTGAAATAGATTCTCTTTTAAATTTTATAAACAATATTTATAATGAAGATTTAGCAAATGAAATTTCACACAACAAAAAAGATGAGTAATAATTTTCATATCACTCATCTTTTTTATATTTTCTTATATTACATCTATCCATTATTAATTCATGTCCCCTGGGAACACTTTTCTTTTAACATTTCTTCAAGTCTTTCCTTTTAAATTTTCTCAAAACACCTCTAAACTTTTACATAGTTGCCCCAACCCATTTAGTTGGACAAATTTAATTATCTACTTATATTTTTGTCTTATTACAACAATATAATATCAATTTCAATATTTTATGTCAATATGAAATGTTTATCTTTTTATTATTTTATTCATATCGAAACTTTTTCTGTTTTTTGTTCTATTTTGCTATTATTCTATTGATAGAAAGGAGTGATTTTTTTTGAAAAATAATTACTTTTGTGAAAATCTAAAATATATAAGGAGTTCTTTAAATATCAGCCAAAAAGAAATAGCAAATCACTTAAAATTAAATCCTAGCTCATATTCTAACTATGAAAATGGTCGCCGAGAGCCTGGTATAGATGTTTTAATAAAAATTTCCGATTTCCTTAACGTTGAAATAGATAAACTCTTGACTGAAAACCTTAGCAACAATGATAAATTTTTGAAGGATATTCAAAACAAAATTTCAAATGATATTAATTATGATGAAAAAATTAAGGATATTAATTTAGATATGCGTAAAAATATCTTATTTGAATTGGAGAATAAAAAAAGAAAATGTTTATCCCTAATTAATTATGAAATTCCAAAAAAAATTAAAGAAATTGATAATCTAATTAAGTATATAAATCTTTATACTGATCAAGATGTAGAGATTAGTGATGAAATCTCACCTAATACTAGTGAATTTAAAACTAATGAAAAAAGTATTGACTATAGATCTATAAACCTAATTGGAAAAGTATCTGCTGGGAATCCTTGTTATGCTTACGAAGAAATAATAAACACTTATAAAATCCCTTCCAATATCCTATGTCCTTCTAAAAATTATTTTATTCTTGAAGTTAAAGGAGATAGTATGAATAAAATCTATCCCCCTGGTGATTTAATATTAATTGAAAGTACAAATTTAGTTAATAATGATGATATTGTTATTGCTATAATTGATGATGAAGCTACTTGCAAAAAAATCAATTTTTCTCCTAATGAAATTATTTTAACCCCTCAAAGCACTAACCCAATACACCAAGTTCAAATATATAAAGATATTAATGTTCATATATTAGGTAAAGTTCTTGGTAAACTTTCTGATTATATAAGAAAAGATGAGTAATAGTATATATTACTCATCTTTTTATATTTTAACTAATCAGGTATATCATTTAATAACTCATTAATAGAGTTCTCATAATCAGTATTTTCCTTATCTACAGATATTTCTTCACATTTTTTTTTATTATCTTCTTGTAACCTATCTAGTACTTTTTCTACTATTTTATTAATATCTATATTGGAATGTACGTTACTTGTTCCATTATTATTCCCTTTTAGAACTGCCCATTCTAATACTATTCTTTCTAAACTAGCTGAATCACTTGAAAGGTTTCTATCCTCTTTATTTTCCCTAACAATGTTTAAAGTTTCTTCTTCTATTGTATAGGTCTTACTTATCTTCGCCATTTTAGTATCTCCTTATTTAAAGACTTTTGTACCCACAATGTAAAGACCTTTAGCAGTTGCCATTTGTGGTGCTTCTACTAAAGTACCATTATATATTTTCATTCTTTGAGTAGTTCCTCCACCAAAATAAATATCCATTTCTTCAGTATTAACCCAATAACTATCAACTTCTTGAGCTACTTTTTCTGAAAGTATTCTGTATCCTTTTTCCTTTAATTTATCATAATCACCAGTATTACTATCTATTTCAAATAACTCTTTAGATAAATTATATTTATCGTTTAATTCTCTTTGCACATATTCAAGAGCTGTCTTATTTCCTAATTCAAGCGATTTAGATTTTTTATCATTAAACTTCATTCCCTTATCAAAGTATGTAAATTCTGTAGTTCTAAAACCTACAGTTACCATTCCCATAGGTTTATTAGTAGTTGTTCTATCTCTTAATTCCCAAAATAATGCTGCATCTGACTCTCTAAATATTGATATATCTTCTATGAAAACTTTCTTATAACATTTAGTTATATTATTCATTATCTTTACTGTTTTACCCTTATAAGCTTCTATCACTTCTGTTAAAGTTCTTTTATTATATGATTTATTTGGAACTCCTAATACAAGTTTAACACTATTAGCTACTGCTAACTTATCTAATAATGCATATAATAATTTTTCAGCAGTTAACGTAATCTTAGATTCCATATTATTAGAAGTTGGAGAATAACCTTCTACTTCAGCTAATATACCAGCAAAATATTCTTCTCCTTCAACTTCTAAATATATCGGATCTTTATAGTCATCAAAATCTATTTCTCTTCCTAGACTAACTATTGATTTAAAGCAACATTCACTAGCTTCTCCATTGTAAACTGTATAACCTTTTGTATATCCACGCCCAATATCTGCTCCTATTATTTGAGATTCTTGATTAATAATATTTTTCTCCATTTTTACACCTCTTTTTTTATTTCCTAATTACTATATTTATATAGTAACACATAAAAATTGTTATGTCAATGCTATATCAATTTTTCAACTAAAAATAATTGATATAGCATTGGTATATAAATTCAAATTTAAATATTAATTGTTATGCCAATGGTATATCAATTTAACATGTTTTAAAAATTGATATACCATTGTTTTATAAATTTTTTAAATATTGTTCTAAAGCAATATTTATTATTTCTCCAATAGTTTCATTGCTTTTATAAGATAATTTTTTTATCTCTTCATAAATTCCAGTATCTATCCTAAATGATCTTACATCATTTATATTACTTCTCAATCCTGTAATATTACTTGTAATATTGTTTGAATTCTTTTTATTAATTAATGATAAAATTTCATCTAAATTATCTAATAATAATAATAGTCTTTCATTATTTACTTCATCTTTAAAATTCTTACTATCTTCTCTTTGGGTATTTGCTTCTTTTTTAGTAATATTACTTGTAATATCATTTTGTAATACATACTGATTATCTATCTTTTTATATCCTAATCTAATAAGTCTTTTATGAATTACTCGTTCATTTTCTCCAAATGATTCTTTTTCGATTTTCACCATTGGTTTTCCATTATTCAACTCTTTATTTATAAATTCAACTATTTTTATTAAATTATTTTTGTTCCATTCCATTTTTACACCTCACACTTACTTGTAATATTACACTAATATTGTACCATTATTTTACATATAATTGTAAAAATAAGCGATTTATATATTAAATTAATATACAAATCGCTTACCTATATATATCTTTATGAACTTTTAAATCTTTTCTTTTTTTTTATTATGTTCATCAGCTTTTTTTGAAGCATCTTTAACAATATCTTTTATTCCTACAGTTTTTGTTACTGCTGCTTCTCTAATATCTGAATTATATTCTAAAGCTTTTTTTTCTATAAGTTCAAAATTAACACATCTTTTAGCTATAAAGCTTCTTCCACTTATAACCTTATTATATAATTTATTAGCTTTATTTTTAATTACATCTTCATTTTTATTTATAAATCTTATTTGCTTTGTTAATAATATTGAATATTTACGATTATGTCTTTCTTCAAAATTATACTCTACTATATTTTCTTTATGTACTGGTATCATATTATTTAAATTTATAACACCTAAATCTCCATTTTCCAATTTAAAAAAATCTATATTATTCTTCATAGATTTATGTTTTTCTTTAGGTGATGCCAACGGAGCTATATAATTCATCCCATTAACTTCTAATAATATCCCTATATATGGACGTGATTCATTTTTATTATCTCTAATATTATCATCAAATTTCTTTAGATAATTTATATAATCCTCTTTAACTATATATATTCTCATTCCCATTCTCCCCTTATAAAAAAAAAGTAATCAATTTTGATTACTTTTTTCACTCTTTTAGTTTCTCGCTTACTGGTGGAGATTCACCGCTCTTTTAGTTTCTCGCT
>JAEDKN010000060.1 GCA_016295795.1 Bacilli bacterium | reverse complement strand
TATGGTGGACCGTTAGGGATTCGAACCCTAGACCCACTGATTAAGAGTCAGTTGCTCTACCAACTGAGCTAACGGTCCATATAATCATGCTAATTAAAATCAACATGATTATTATATCATAATTTTTTAATTTGTGAATAGAAAATTAATCTTTTTCTATCAAAATTAATGTTTTACATTTCCTCTTGATTCCACTTTTTCATTATTTAACAAAATTACTTCGTTGTTTTTTAATGAGTGCTTATATGAAGACCCATTATTTCCATAAACTGTCAATACATCATTCTTACTGTCATAGCTAATTTTTGAAGATAGTATACTCATCGGATAAACATTTTCCTCTCTATTCTTAGGAGGATTAATTATAGCATCAAATATATCTCTTTCTTTTTCTTTATCATTCGTAATATTACCTAAAATTTTAAATTTTTGACATTTATAAAACAATTCATCTTCTATTTCTTGTTTATTTAATTTTTCAGCTGTTTTATTTTTACAGTTTCCATCCTCATCATATACTAAATACTCATATCCAAACTGTATATTTGTATATCTATATATTTCTAAGATTTTTGCAACATCCTCTTTAGTATTCGACTTTTTTACCTTCTGTTCCATACAACTTAAAAATACTTTTTCACAATTTACAAATTGTTCTTCTCTTCCATGCTGTATATAATTAACACCATCAGCTATTACATCTATAATATCATTAAAAAATTTTTCTCCATCTATTCCATATGTTTCAGTTAATTTATCAGTTAAAATAGAATTATCTAAAGTCTTTTTATATTCTTCTATTACTTCATTTCCTAATAATGTACTTAAATACATATAATATTTTGTTGTTAGTGAATGAGCACCATTTCCTAATCCATATCCAACATTGGTTAAAAACTCATCTTCATCATCATAGAAAAAAGAAGCTGGTATATTGCTTATGCAACCATATACTAATGTCCATGATAAAAGATTGGCTTCTCCTTCTCCCAATAAACAATAAAGCGAATAGTCGCTGCAATTTTCTTGCCAAGTTTGACCACTATGAAATACTTCTTCAGCTAGAATCTGTTTAAATTGATCAGGATCTTCACAAAAAACATGTATTCCTTTTTCTTTTTCATCATAACAAGAAGATCCATATTTCATAAGTTCATCATAGTAATCATCATCATCTGGAGTTTTAACATCAATAAATTTAACATTCCCCAGTGGCTCAATAAATTTTTCTTTAATTAAAGTTGTCGCATCAGGAAATCCAACTAAAGGCAATATCTCATTTACATAATCTACATTACTATACATTACATCTAATAATTCCCTTAAGTCCTCTTGAGTTGATTTATCAAATTGTTTCATATTTTTTTCTAAAGAATCAAGAAGACTATTATAAATCGGATCATCTTTCCTATTTTCTATAGTCGTAAATTTATTAGAATCAAGAACACTACTTTCTTCAATTTCAATATTTTCTTCTGTATTAGACGATGTAGTTACAAAGGAAGTAGTACTAACAAATTCTTCACTTTTTCTTTTATTCAAAGAACAACCTGCTGTAACGGCAACAGTTACAGCAGCTAAAAACAAACTAGTTATTCTAACTCCTAAATTATTATTTTTTTCCATATAACCACCCTTTTTTGATTAATAATAAGTTTTATTTCTTATTCCAAGTTCTAGTTGCGCGCGATGAATGAAGTGTTTTTGCAGTATCTATTCCATTAGCTACACCATAACTTCCAGTAGGATCTATAACTTTTATATTTTTCATTAAAACAGATTCACTCGTAACATTTCCCGCGTTAACATTATAACCATAAACAAGAACCCAATGAGTAGCTGACCACTGATTTTTCACCTGCAAAACAACCGGAATTCCTCCACCTATTTTCTTTTTTATAAGAGTCCAAATTGTACTTACAGATGAAGTACTACCATCAACTGCAGTATAACTGCCTACATTATATGAGGACCATGCAGTTGATGTTGTACTAGCTTTAGTTTTACCATCACTCAATATATACACACCGTATGCCATTGCTAAAGACCAACAATTTGTAGAGCCTTTCTTTTGTTGGCCAACAGAATTAAGAACCGTACTAGGATTAATGGTTAATTGCATATAACGATCACTATTAGTAAATGTCCTTACTAAAGAATACTTAACAACCGCTTTAGCAACTACATTGGTATTATTAGTTGAATTATTATCGTTAGTACAAGATGCTTGAGTTGAATAAACTTTTATTTGTCCTGCTCTATTTCGACTTGTCATACTAACACCTAATTTAGGAGAAGTTGTTTTAATATCACTAAATGCTACACAAGATGACTTATTATAAGAAGGTTTAGTATTTGTATTATGAGTAGAATAAGTAAACCATCTATAATAATATGTTTTACCGGTTGTATTGTTTAATATAAAAGTTGTAGTGTAATTCTTTTCTTTTGTAACACTTGATATACCATTCGATGCAGCCTTCACCTCTGGTTGAGTTACTATACTTACTACACCACTTAGTGTATAATATATTGATTTCTTTGTTACAACATCTTTTGTAGAAGTTGATACAGAATCACTTTTACATGAGTTTAAATTCGAATAAATTTTTATTTGTCCAGCTCTTTTTGGATATGATTTGCTGACATTTAATCCAACCGATATTTCCTTCTTAGAACTAAATGCTACACAAACTTCATTGTTGTAAGTTACACCATTATAAGTTGGTTTTGAACTTATATTGTGATTCCCATAAGTAAACCATCTAAAGTAATATGTCTTACCACTTTTATTAGTTATCGTTACTTTAGTCGAATAATTATTTGCAGAAGTAACTTGTACTACTCCTTTAGAATTAATACTTCCAGTTTGTGGTTTAAAAGTTATAGTTGGTAAAGCACTTGAGTTATTATTGTTATTACTATTATTACTGTTATTGTTATTTGTGGGCTTATTCCAACTAACATCAAAATCTTCATAAGCCCATCCTGTTAGAGGATTGTGATTCCATCCTGTTGGTTTCCAACTACTCAATCTTACTGTTTTGTATGTTTTATCATTTGCACCAGTAGTCCATTTTACTAAAATTCTAAATGTTTCTTCGTCATATTTTTGCTTAGTAAAACATACTTTTTGACTTTTTACCTTGTCATTATAATGATCCTTAGAAATTATCTTATTACTTCC
>JAEDKN010000020.1 GCA_016295795.1 Bacilli bacterium | reverse complement strand
AATAAAAAAACTATACTTTTCAAGTATAGTTAAAATGCTAATGGTCGGGAAAACAGGATTTGAACCTGCAACCCCTTGGTCCCAAACCAAGTGCTCTACCAAGTTGAGCCATTTCCCGTTATAATGGTGCACCCAATAGGAGTCGAACCCATAACCTTTTGATCCGTAGTCAAACGCTCTATCCAATTGAGCTATGGGTGCATCTATTTAAAAGGATAACTCCTCTTAGATAACAATATGGTGGCTCCGAATGGAATCGAACCATCGACACAGGGATTTTCAGTCCCTTGCTCTACCGACTGAGCTACAGAGCCAAAAAAAATGGCGGTCTCGACGGGGATTGAACCCGCGATCTTCTGCGTGACAGGCAGACGTGTTAACCACTGCACTACGAGACCATTGGTTGCGGGAAGAGGATTTGAACCTCTGACCTTTGGGTTATGAGCCCAACGAGCTACCAGACTGCTCCATCCCGCGATATAAAACTTAAATGGCGGAGGAAAAGGGATTCGAACCCCTGCGCCGCTTGCACGACCTTCCGGTTTTCAAGACCGGTCCCTTCAACCAGACTTGGGTATTCCTCCAAAATGGTGCCTAAGGTCGGACTTGAACCGACACGAGTGTTTATGCTCGCAGGATTTTAAGTCCTGTGCGTCTACCTATTCCGCCACTCAGGCACTATATAAATCACTTTTCCCAAGTGACTCTTTGATTATAACTTAATTTTTTAGATTTAGCAAGTGTTTTTATTATTTTTTTATATATTATATCGTCTATTTTATAAAATATTCATAATATTCATCATATGTTATACTATTTTCAAAAATATATTTTGCTACATCTTTCCCAACAAACCTGAAATGCCATGCCTCAAACATATAACCAGTTTGTTTTTCCTTTCCTTTAGGATAACGTAAAATAAAACCATATTTGTATGAATTACTTAACATCCATTTATATTCTTCGGTTTTTTCAAATTTTGTATACATTGAACCTTTTGCTGACAAATCAACAGACAATCCCGTTTGGTGCTCAGAGTAGCCTGCTCTTGCTGCAAATGTTTCTGCTTTTTCTTTTCCAGAATCAGTAACATAATTATTATAAAGTGTTTCTTGATATTTATAGCTACGATAAGGTGAGGTTATAAATATTTCAAGGCCTTCATTATTTGCATCGTTATACATATCAATAAAAGCTTTATATGCATTTTCATCAATTAATCTCTCATAACCGTATTTTTTATCTATTTTTACAAGATTGCTAGGCACATAATCTGAAGGGAGTTTATAATATTTATTAACTAAAATTAAATAGCCATCGGATACATCGGCATCATAATCCGTCGAATAATACAGGCTATCCAAATTACAATTTATATTTTCTACTATTTCTCTAGAAGTTAAATCATTATTTTCTTCATAATATTTCATATATCTACTCAGATTTGTATTCTTATAATATTGATCATTAATAATTTCTGTTATCTTTGAGTCATATTCTTTTTTGTAGTTATCATTATAGTAATGCAAATAATCTTCAAACTTAGTTAAGAAAAAATTTTTATCTTGTAACAGACTAGTCAAATTTTGATTATAACTATAATTAAGCAAAGTTTTTATCATATCATCATCTAATTTATTTTCTATAATTTTAATCTCTTGATAATTATAACCTATTTTTTTTAACTTGTACTCCAAAGAAGTAAAATATGAAAATAACTTTATTGCACAAAAAAGAACAAAAAATCCAAATACCACAACTATAAAATTCTTCTTTAATTTTCTTTTCTTCATTATTTTTCTCATATTATCACTTCAGTATCATTATACAGCTTTTCTATATTAATCGCAACGAAAAAAAAAAAAAAAACTGCTAAACTTAGCAGATTACTTCAAATGGTGTCCCGCTGGAGATTCGAACTCCAGACCCTTTGATTAAAAGTCAAATGCTCTACCGACTGAGCTAGCGGAACATAATGGCTGCCTCGGCTAGATTCGAACTAGCGCATGCGAGAGTCAAAGTCTCGTGCCTTACCGCTTGGCTACGAGGCAATAAATCATGGTGGAGAGAGATGGATTCGAACCATCGAACCAAATGGAACAGATTTACAGTCTGCCGCGTTTAGCCACTTCGCTACCTCTCCAAAAAAAATGGTGCCGAAAACAGGACTTGAACCCGTAACCTATTGATTACAAATCAATTGCTCTACCAATTGAGCTATTTCGGCATTATGGTGGGCGATATAGGACTCGAACCTATGACCCCTTGCTTGTAAGGCAAGTGCTCTAACCAACTGAGCTAATCGCCCACAAAATATTGCATTGACACTAATAAATATAACATTTCAAAAATACTTTGTCAACAATTTTTTTATTAATCCATCATTTTTTATTTTTTTTTGTGTTAATCCAATTATCAAGGTTCTCTTTCAAGCAGCAAAAACCTGTCCCTGTTTCTATAATTCTCGTTCTCCTTTTATTACTTATACGATAATTTATATCTTTTATACTAAGCTTAAGTTGACACTGTTCATGATCAACTTCTAATATCTTAGCCTTAATAGTCTCCCCAATATTTACATAATCATTAATATTTCTAACAAAATTATTAGAAATTTCTGATATATGTATCAATCCGCTGTAGTACTCATCAAAGCTCATGAATATCCCATAATTTTCAATTCCTGTAACGCAACCCTTTACTATTTTCCCGTCTTCATATTTCATTTTATACACCTTCAAGCCTATTATATCAAACGATTACATTTTTAGCAAATTTCTTTACTTGAACGCGTAATTATTGTATACTCTAAATGGTGATTTTATGAAAGTTGAAGAAAAAATAATTAATATAATTGATGAAATAAGACCATATCTAATTGCAGATGGTGGAGACCTAGAATTTGTAAAGTTTGAAAATGGAACTGTATATATCAAAATGTTAGGGGCATGTAGTAATTGTAGCTTAATAGACGTTACTATAAAAGACGGAATAGAAGCCATGTTAATAAACGAAATACCGGAAGTTAAAAATGTTTTGCAAATTGAAAACTAATTACTTGTTTAACCAATAAACGTTAGGAATAGCGTTTTTTTTATTATTTGTTATTGTACTATATACCATAAATATAAATTTCTCATACTCACTAGTCCTATTATATACATCAATTATTTCATCTGAAGAAAAATTATTTATCTCATAATCATCTAACAAATCAAAAAAGAAAGTAGGAAATATAATTCTCCCAAGCAACAATCTAGAACCAAAATTTGATAGATTTGCTTTTTTTATTATATACTCTATTTTATGTAGATTGTACTTTCGAGTATAAAATAGTGATTTTAAATATTCAGCAACATCCCTGGAAATATGATCAACTATTATATTTAAAGGATTATAAAGATCATATAATGTATAATTGGTTGTAATTCTATTGTGACATAGTGTCAAATTATCACTTTCAGTTGCTCTCTCATCTTCGAATGTTTTTTTTATATAGTTAATCGCATTTTCACCTAAACCTATAAAATAGTTAAATATACTCTTTATATTATCATCTATATTATCTTTTGTATCCATATAATACTCCAAATAATCAATTTTCTTACTCCATAATTCAATCCAATTAAATTTGCTAAATTTTCCTATTTGTTTTGATAAAACATTGACGCTATTTAATTTTAAAAGATCATCAATAGAAACAATTTTATTATACTTAATATTAATTTTAAGCAAAACATAATAATCATTCCCATCAAAAGTCAAAATTTGATTATCCCTATTAAGAATTATAGTATGAAATTCTGGAATAAATTGAATAGATTTTAATAATTCCTGAACATAAGATATATCAATTTTATAATCAACCTTCCAAAATAAATAAAGATTATTTTTAAAATTAAGAAAATAATTGTCTTTAATTTTCCTTAAATTATATATATCAAAATTATAATAATAGTTGATAACGTTTCTCATATTGTCCCTCATTTAAGTATATGCCAACAAAAAAAAAGAAGACTTACATCTTCTTTCCTACGTTCTTATCGTCTGTATCTAATTCCCCTAAGAAGTCTTTTGTTGCCAAGGCTCTCCAAATATCATTGAATTCTTTTTTTTCTTCTTCATTAATTGCAAGTTTTTCAGCTTCACCATTTGACATCGAAGCTCCGTTTGCTTTTGCCTCATTATATAACTGAGCAATTGTTTCATAATTAGGAGAATAATTGCTAGCTTGTGGTTGAGCAACAGGAATATTTTCACTTCGATTTTGTGCCATTTGACTAACCTGATTAGCAAAAGCTCCTAAGTAAGGCTTAGCTTCTTCAACAGATGTTTCTTTTCTAACAGATGACTCCTTCTCTTGAGAATTTTCACCTATTCCTATGCTTTCTAAATATCTATTTATTTCCGCTTGCAAATTTGATGGAAGCTGTGAAACATCAACAAATTGTTCTTTTGGTTCTTCCTTTTTATTAATAGGTTCTTTCTCTAATGGTTTATATATCGAATTGCTTACAAAACCATCCATTATGCCTTTTTGTCCTTCAAAATCAAAATTGATATTAGCATTATCTTTTTTATCATTAGATAAAATGTCACTAATAGCTTTTCTTCCCGCTTCTATTCCAGCAATCTCTGCACCATTATTAGTTGCTACGTTTGCCGAAACTTTTTCTTGTGCTTGTGTTGAAGGCGAAATTCTTTGTGCTCCTGCACCTAACGTCATCTGACTAAATCTATCTAACATAGTATCGTTATTATTTTCTTTTGAAGTATTAGTGGCCTCGTTAGAAACCGTTTTGCTTGCATACAAATCAGCAAAATCTCTAGGTTGCGACATATCTTTAATTATCTGTTCACTATTATTTCTTTCTTTAATGTCGTCTAAAGCAGATCTATAAGATGTTTTTGTTTTATCATATAAATCAATTCTTTTTCTCATAGAACTAATTTTATCTGAAATTTTTGTCACCACTTGTTTAGCAATTCTAATAGGCCTTGAAGGAGTTTGTTTTGATTCAGGAACACGCACTTGAGTCAATCTGTCAATCTTATTGTCTGACAATATCAATCTAATTGAGATCTTAGACAAATCATCAACCAATTTTGAAAATTCATCAAAATTTTGACTAGTAAGATCACTATATTGTTCTAATGCCTCATTATATTTATTTTGATATTTTTCTTCTAGTGAATCTCTACGCGCTTTTGCAAGTGCAACTCTAATCCTAGATATTTCTCTTTTTGCAGAAGCAAAACTTTTTTCCGCTAACTTTACCTTTTTTAACGACCCGTTAGGCGCCGACTTTACAGTAGTGCCCATTTTTTCTTCCAATGTGTTTGTACTAAAATTAAGAACACTTTCAATATTATTATTCACGACAAATGCCTCCTATTCTATTTCAAGTATTATTGCTGACCATCTTTTGCTAATTTTCTTAAAACTTCTTTTATTCTAGTCCATTCTTCTTCTGTTTGTACTCCACCCAATCTAACCCCAGTAGGTTCATCAATTATTGATGAGGCATAAACCGTAACATTTCCTTTATCGTCAGTTTCGTTTTTTGTATATATAACGTATGCTTTTTTTGTATCTGTAAACTCAAATGTAACTAATATTTCCACTTCATCAATTGATCCATCTTCTTGAATTATTGACATTATTTTCTTTTCAGAATTCATATTCATATCCTCCCTATCTATTCTAGATATTATCTAATTATAATTTTAATATAATTATTGCTTTTTTTCAACCTTTATTTGTTTTTTTAGTAAAAAATATGGGCAATCAGTAGCACAGTAATCTTTTAAATACGTTTCTAAATCTTTAATATCATTGTATTTTTTCACCAATTTATTCTTTGAATCATAGAATCCTTTTAATCTCAATTTGTTATAAGCATAGTCACCTAAAACATAATCAAATGCATCAAAATATTCTGTAAAAAGAGATTGTAATTCCTCAATTTCCAAACTCTCCTTATAATTTTTTAACACATCATATTTGTTTCCGTTTAAATCTATTAATTTCATTATTCTACCTTCTTTTACCGAAATTATAACACAAATTTTATTCTATTGTAAATATTAACTGTCGCTTGGTATTGTTAAAATGGCAGAATTGGAATTCAAACCATTAAAATAATAATTTGGAATACTTCCCTGCACCATTTTTATAGCAATAGGTATATCATTTTCAATTGTTATCTTTTTGCTGGCAACCGGCAGAAGTATTTGTTCGCTCACTTTAATATTAACATACACTGTTATAATTGCATTATTTATTCCATAATTTTCTACTTTGGTTTTCACACAAGATTCAACTTCACCATTCAAAGAAATTTTAACAGGAATTTTGGGACCTAAATTCGACAAAAAAGCATTGCCAGTAACTATTCCAATAGGGATTTCAAAAATCACTCCCTCTTTATCTGATAAAGTGCTTGTATTTGTTACAAGGTTATTTTTTATATCAATGACCGTGCTTTTTCCTTTTTCTAGTTCTTCAAAATAATTCATTATATTGTTAGTTATATCAGAAAGTATTTTATTAACTGTTTGCGTATTAAAATCAATTATCTGAATATCGTTATTTGAATTTTTTTCTATTTCAAACAAATTGTTTGTTGCCATTTGGTCAATTACAACATTATCAACAGCTTTATTAACTATCGCTTTGGATAATTTACTAACATCCGCTTCTGCAAAAAGCATTATCTTATCGTTAACTTTTTTATTCAACCAGCAAAAGACAAAACATAAACATATAAAAGCTAGAATAAATGTCAAAATCAAGATTTCAATTTTCTTCAACCTACGCTTTTTTCTTTTCTTTAGTTTTATCTTTTGCATTCGATTCACCAATTAATTATATGCAAAAAGAAAAGAATTAAATATCTGCTAAATAATTCCTTTATCTTTTAAAATCAAATATCCAACCACACCGATTATTATAATTATTAATGCAATCATAATTATTATCAAAATTTTTATTTTTGTCTTTCTTTCCGCCTCAATTTCTTCACTCAATTCAAAGTCTTGGTTTGACAAGTCCATTGATTGAGTATAAAAAGAATTTACAAATTTATCTTTATCTTTACTTTGATTAGCATACTCTTCTGCAATTCCATCTTCAAGATTTAAATCTATATTAGTTGCAAGTAGTTCAGATAATATTTCACCATCTTTTTCACCATCTTCATTATTCTGAGCTTCTTCTATTTCTTTTAATAAGTTATGCGAAGTTATCGTGTTTATTAAATCCGTTAATTCTTTTTCGTCTATATCTTTCTTGCTTAATGTTTTATCCTTTTCCTCAATATCTATTTGAGATGTATCTGCTAATGTCACATATTGATTTTCTCTAAGCTTTCTTTTTCGCTCCAACTCATCATATTTAACTCTATTCTTCTTTGCATCCTCTAAAATACTATTTATATCATATATTTTCTTTTCTTCTTCTTGAATAATCTCTTCTTTTTTTTCTTCTGTTTTTCCCAAAATATCCCTATAATCTTTAAGTTTTTGATACTCTTCCCTACTACTATTCTGAGTTGATAATTTTGTCAAATCAATACTCGTTTGCGCATCTAAATTTATCACTTCTTCATGACCTATTATACTGTTCTTTTCATCATATAAATAACTATTTTTGCTAGTTCTACTCATTCTAATAGGAGTATCATTTTCCATGTGCCTGTCTGTTCTTCTTTCCATAGTAACACACCTCTATTCTGTTTAATTTTATCATATTTTATTAAAAAACAAAAGATTAAAAGGAATATAATGTAAATTTATGTATACTATTTGTATTAATTTTTATTTTATTATATAATTATTATGAGGTGTAAGATAAATGAAAGCTAAAGTTAACAAAGACCAATGTATTGGTTGTGGTGCTTGTCAAGCAATAGTACCAGACGTATTTGAAATTGAAGATGATGGACTTGCATGTGCTAAAGGCGAAGTAACAGACGAAAACAAAGATGATGTTATTGATGCTAGCGAAAGCTGTCCTACAGGTGCTATAAAAGTAGAGGAATAAAGGAAGTCTCAACCTAAATAATTTAGATTGGGACTTTTTTATTTTTTATTCATAGACAAATCATACAATTGATTAACTTCTTTTGGTGTGAGACTTCTATAATCTCCTGATGACAAACCTTTTAAAGTCAAAAACGCTATTCTTTCTCTTTTTAATTTTAAAACTTCATATCCTAGTTTCTCAAACATTCTTTTTACTTGGTGATTTTTACCTTCGTGTATTGTTATTTCTACAATTGAAACTTTGTTTTTATTGTCAACTTTTTTTATTTTTACTTTTGCAGGCGATGTCTTAATATCATCCAACATAACTCCTTTTTTTAAAGCCATTATATCCGCAATAGTTAATATTCCATTTATTTTTGCAACATAAGTTTTATCGATCTGATTCTTAGGATGAGTAATATTGTTAGCAAATTCACCATCATTAGTTAAAATTAAAGCTCCTGTTGTATCATAATCTAGTCTTCCAACAGGATATATTCTCTTATCCGTTTCTATAAGACTAACAACAGTTTTTCTACCATGTTCATCACTTGTAGTAGTAACAACTCCTCTTGGCTTATTTAGTAAATAGTATTCTTTTTCTTCTGATGAGATTTTAACATTATCTACCTCTATTATACTCTTTTTGCTAACCTTAGTACCAAGCTCAGTTACTACCTTACCATCTACCTTTACTCTTCCTTCTTTTATTAATTCTTCTGCTTTTCTACGGGAAGCAACCCCGCTATTTGCAATAATTTTTTGTATTCGTTCCACTTCAATCACCTGAAAAAATTATATCATGAATATCTATTTTTCAAAACATCAAATTTACTAAAACAATACTTATTACTATTGCCATTAAGTCTGTTAATAAACCTGCCCAAAGAGAGTATCTAATCTTTTTAATTCCAATACTTCCAAAATATAGCGATAATACATATATCGTGGTATCTGTTGATCCCTGGAGTGTTGCTGCTAATCTTCCTAAATATGAATCCACTCCATATTTTTTAATTAAATCAATCATAATTGCAAACGATGCATTCCCAGAAATTGGTCTCATTACTGCCATGGGCAATATTTCAATTGGAACTTTTATTAGATCAAAAAACGGCTTAAAAAAGCTAAAAACATTATCTAATAAATTACTCTTTACTAATATATTTGTAGCAAACAACATAGCAATTAAATATGGAAAAATTGATATAGAAAGCTCTAATCCTTCTTTACAGCCTTTAATAAAACTATCATATATTCCAATTTTCTTCCTTATAGCATAAACAATTATAAATAAGACCACAAAAGGAATCAACATATTGCTAATTTTAATCAAATCCATCTTTTTTTCCCCTTAATTTATAAAATATTCTATCAACTGTTAATCCAAATACGGTAGTCACTATAGTTGCAATTATAGTTGTTAATAATATTTGAGTTGGATTTGCCGCACCATACATGCCACGTATTGCAATTATATCTGTTGCGATTATAGTTACTCCACTAGTATTTAAGACAAGAAAAGTAATCATGCTCCTGCTAGCCACTTTTTTATTCTTATTTAGTTCATTTAAAGATTTCATTGCTTTCAATCCAAACGGAGTTGAAGCATTATGAATACCAAGCATATTTATTGTCAAATTTGAAGCAATGTAACCAAGTGATTCGTGATTTTTAGGTATATCCGGAAAAATTTTATTAAAAACAGGACTCATAAATTTTGCAATTTTATCCAAAAGTCCTGCATCTTTAGCAATATTCATAATACCACTCCATATTATCATTAATGGAAGCATAGATAAAAATATATCCAAAATTTCATTAGGAAAAGATATTATTTCATTATTAATTAGTTCCACATTATTTGTTAATATTGAAAAAACAATACCTAAAACGATAAATGCACCCCATATTTTGTTCATCATAATTACTTACCAAATAATTTTTTGAAAAAGTTCTTTACTTTATCAAAAAATCCCTTCTTTTCATTTTTATCTTTTTTGACAAATACATCTGTTGTAAAAATGTTTTCTTCTTCTAATTTAACTATAACTCTTCCAACTTTTTCGTCATTTTTATAAGTCTTATTTTTATCCAGTCTAACTATAACGCTTACTTTTTCCTCTTCTTCTGATGTAATTGGATAAGTAAAAGACTCTTTTATATAAAGTTCATCTTTAAAAAAACTATCATCTATATCAAAATTATTTTTATCAACAATTAGAAAATTAGTATATTTATCAAAGCAATATTCATATAATGATTCGTGTGTCACATATTCGTTACCATCGCTTAAAGTTACTATAGTTAAATTAAGACCGTCTTTTTCCGCAGTTGTCACTAAAGTCCTACCTGCGCTTGGAGTATATCCAGTTTTTCCTCCTGTTGCATATTCGTATGAATATAAAAGCTTATTTCTATTGTTCCAGACATAGCTTTTTTTATCAGTTTGCACCGTCCATTTTTTTGTACCGGATATTTCTTTATATACATCCAACTTATTGGCATAACTTGACAAAATTGCCATATCTCTAGCTGTTGAATAATTTTTAGTTGATTCATCTAACCCATGACTATTTCTATAAATAGTATTTTTCATTCCTATTTCTTTTGCTTTAGCATTCATCATTTCTACAAACTTTTCTTCTGTTCCACCTATATGATAAGCAATCACTATTGCAGCATCATTTCCGCTTCTAAGCATAAGTCCATATAATAAATTTTTTAATGTCATTTTTTCACCTAATTCTATATAAATATTAGAACCATACATTGTTAAAACCTCTTCTCCCACTGTTACTTCTTCATCTAGGTTTCCATTTTCAATTGCAATTACTGCAGTCATAATTTTAGTAATAGACGCTATAAGACGCTGTTCATCAGCATTTTTTTGATATAGTATTCTTCCACTATCCATATCCATTACAATAGTTGATTTTGCAGTATCGCTTATAGCATAAACATTGCTAGAGAATGTAAAGAAAACAAATATTAAAAAAAGTAGTTTTTTCATCCTACATCACCTAAAAAATAATATGAAAAAAGGACTATAAATAGTCCTCCAATTAATATAAAGCAATATATAATATTACATTTTAATCACAAAATTATTTGTCTTTTCTGTTTTTTCTAAAGACTTATTAAACTACCTTCTAATTTTCCACACAAAAATTCATCTAACTTATTTAAAGTTTTAATATTAGTAACAATAATTGGTATTTGGTTTTTCATAGATATTTCTATCGATGTTTTATCCATAACTTTAATATTCTTATCTAAAACTTCTTGATAACTTATATTTTTATAAAGTTTTGCATCTTCTGATATTTTCGGATCTTTATCATATACTCCGTCAACATTTGTTAATTTTATTATTACATCTGCATCCATCTCTTTTGCGTATATTGCTGCGGCAGTATCCGTTGAGAAACCAACTTCTCCTGTTCCTCCACCAAATATTAATATATTATTTTTTATTAATGTTTTTAATTCTTCTTCTGATACTTTACTAATAATTCGTTCTATTTCTAAAGAATTTAATACAATGGAATTAGTTTTTAGTTTTTTAAATGCTTCATCAATTATGAAACTATTTATAGTAGTACTAAGTATCCCAATTTTATCAGAAACATCTGAATTAATATAAGTATTGTTTCTTCCTCTCCAAATATTTCCTCCACCTACTACAATAGCTATTTCTATTCCTAAATCGCGAATTTTTTTAATTTCACTGCAAAGCTTTAAAACATATTCGAAATCAATTATTCCATCTTTATCATTTTTTAATGCTTCACCACTAAGTTTTAATAAAATTCTATTATATTTCATATATTCACCAACCATTTTAAATATAACAAAAAAGATACCATTTATCAACAATGGTATTTTATGAGTTATATAATCCATGAAGTTTTTGACGATCAGTTTCAGTTATATCGTTTAAAACCCATGTTTTATCTTTTTTAGTAAGTGTTAAATTAAGTGTATATTTTACTTTATCTTTAACATCCTGCATCTGTTTTATCTTATAATCCATATATTTTGATTCATCTAATTCTCCAGCATCATTTTTAAACTCATCTGCATTATTTGTATAATAGGTTTCAGCATTGTTAATAGCAGTGTTATAGTCATAAACCTCAATTTCTACTGTTACCGTTGCATTATCCCCATCTACTATTTCTTCTTTTATAGTATAAGTTAAGTTTTTATATTGTTTTTTCATCAATTCCCTATATGAATCAGCTTGATCATCTGTAAAATCAAAATCTGCATTTTTTATTGCTTCATCAAGTTGGGTTAAAACTTCATTATCTTGTCTTTGATATTTGTTTAAAAACTCCTCTACTCTTTTAGTTGGAGTATTCATCATACTATCACAACCGCAGGTAAATAGTAATAAAGTAAATACTACTAAAACAAATTTTTTCATTTTTGCCTCCTCAGTAGTATTTTTTACCTTATTTCTATTTTTATACTTATATTTTTTTAAAAATCACAATTGCCTGGAGTTCTTGGATATGGAATTACATCTCTAATATTTTCAACTCCTGTCAAATAAATTAACAATCTTTCAAATCCCATACCGAATCCAGAATGAGTACATCCTCCAAATTTTCTTAAATTTAAATACCATTCCATTCCTTCTACAGACATATTTAATTCCTTCATTCTAGCAATTAATTTTTGATAATCTTCTTCTCTTTGAGATCCACCCATTAATTCTCCAGCGCCTGGAACTTCTAAATCAACTGCGGCAACTGTTTTTCCATCCGGATTTTGTTTCATATAAAATGCTTTAATATCTTTTGGCCAATCTGTAATAAATACAGGTCCATCGAAATATTCGGTTATGTATTTTTCGTGTTCTTTTGCGATGTCTTCTCCATAATTTGGTTCAAATTCCCATTTTTTATCAGCATTTTTCAAAATCGTTATTACCTCTTCATGAGTAATTCTAGTAAACTTACTGTTTGCTAATTTAGTTAATTTTTCTATTAAACCATTTTCTACAAATTTATCAAAAAATTCAATTTCACTCTTACAATTTTCTAAAACATACTTAACTATATATTTAAGCATATCTTCCATAACATTCATATCACCATCTAAATCACAAAATGCCATTTCTGGTTCAATCATCCAAAATTCGTTAGCATGTGTTTTTGTATTCGAGTTTTCAGCTCTAAAAGTCGGTCCAAATGTATATACTTTCTTATAAGCAAGCGCAAAAGTTTCTGCTTCTAACTGGCCTGATACAGTAAGTGAGGCTTTTTTTGCAAAAAAATCTTTTGAATAATCAACTTTTCCACTTTTAGCAATCCTATCTAAATCTAATGTCGTTACTTGAAACATTTCTCCTGCACCCTCGCAATCGCTTGATGTAATTAATGGTGCATGAAAGTATACATATCCTCTATCCTGAAAATAATCATGAATGGCCTTAGCTGCTACACTCCTAACACGAAAAACTGCTTGAAATAAATTCGTCCTTGGCCTTAGATATGCAACTTCCCTTAAAAATTCTCTAGAATGTTGTTTTGGCTGAATTGGATAATCTTCAGGACAATCACCTTCTAAGATTATATCCTTAACTTGTATTTCAAATTCCTGTTCAGATTTAGGACTTTCTACTAAAACACCTGTAACAGTAATTGCGCTTCCAATATGTAATTTTTGAATTTGTTCAAAATCTTTTAATTTATTATCATATACTAATTGAACATTAGAAAAATATGTTCCGTCATAAAAAGAAATAAAACCAAATTCTTTTTGCTTTCGATGATTTCTAATCCATCCCTGCAATATTACTTCTTGTCCCATATATTTTTTTACATCTTTATAAATATCTCTAATATCTAAATGCATACTTAATCAGCTCCTTGTTTCACACTTTTCAATACTGATTGTATCACAATATTAGTACTGATTCAAATTTCTTTTTATCAATTTCTAAACAAAGTTATAGCTAAAAGAAAAATAATTAAAACAACAAATATTGCAATTAAAACATTTATGTTATCTATATTAAAAATTTTTGATAAAAACAATACATTCCCCAATTTATTCATATTTATTACCTATTATAAACAAATAATTTAAAATTATTTACTTCCTTTCTGATTTGCTATTTGTTAACTATCACTTTAAAAGTGTATCATATTAATTTAAGTTTGTATATAAATTTATGTTTTCTATTAATTTTTATAAAAATTTATGTTAAAATTTAATAAAAGGTGGAATTTTTATGAAAAAAACTATTTTAACTGGAATAAGACCTACAGGAAACTTACATTTAGGACATTATTTTGGTGCAACAAAAAATTGGGTAAAACTACAAGACGAATATAATTCTTATATTGAAATTGCTGACGTTCAAGCTCTAACTGATAATTTTAACAATCCAGAAAAAGTAAGAAAAAATGTTCGCGAACTTACAATAGATTTACTATCAGTAGGAATTGACCCTAACAAAGCTACACTTTTTATACAATCACAAATTCCGGAAATCGCAGAATTAACAGTTTTTTATTCAAATTTAGTCACTATGGCAAGACTTTATCGTAATCCTACTGTAAAAACAGAAATTGCCCAAAAAAAAGCAATATTTGGTAACGATGGAGAAAGTGTCACATATGGATTCGTTGGATATCCTGTAAGCCAAGCCGCAGATATTACTGCATTTAAAGGAGAATTAATACCGGTTGGTGAAGATCAATTACCACTTATTGAACAATGTAGAGAGATAGTAAGAAAATTCAATAATATATATGGTAATACTTTAATTGAACCAGAACCATTATTAAGTGATAATCCAAGAATAAAAGGACTAGATGGTAATGAAAAAATGGGAAAAAGTTTAGGAAACGCAATTTATTTGGCAGATAATGAAGAAGTAATATCTAAAAAAATAATGAGTGCAGTTACTGATACTAAAAAAATCAAAAAAGATGATCCTGCAGATCCTGACAAATGCATGGTTTACTATTATCACAAATTAATAGATAATCCTAATATAGACACAGTATGTTCTGAGTGTAAAAAAGGATCTAGAGGTTGTGTTGCTTGTAAAAAAGAATTAATAAATCAAATGAATGAATTTTTAAAACCAATAAGGGAAAAAAGAAAATATTATGAAGAACATCCTGAAGAAGTTGATAAAATTTTAAAAGAAGGAACAATTAAAGCAAAAGAAAAAGCTGAATCTACCATTAAAGAGGTAAAATCAGCCATGATGATTGACTATTAATTATATAGTCTTTTTTTGTTCCTTATTTTCAGATAATGAAAATCTTGGATCAAGTTCTATGATGGAATCGCAAATTTTATATAAATAAAATCCATTTATTGAATCATAATCGCCTTCATTGTTTGCTTTATTCATTGCCACTTGATATTCTGTTCTTTCGTTTGGTTTTATATAAACAGGAGGAAGCCCTACATCTTCAAATAATTTATTTGTGAATCCTCTAATTGTTCTACCATTTCCATCTGAAAAAGGATGAATTTTAATTAATTGGCAATTTAATTTAATTACATCAAAAATATAATTAAACAATTCTTCCATATATTCGTTAACTAGCCCTTTTTCCCTAATGTTAACGATTTCTAGTGCATGATCTTCTAATTTTAAAACTTCTGGACTTAGTTCCCAAAGTTTATCTTCAATATCATACCAACCACATAGTTCTGTTCCAGTTCCTGGCAAATAAGCTGAATCATTCCTAAATTTTCCCGCATTTTCTGGATATGGTGATAAAGAATATAACTTTGAATGTAAATCTTGAAGTGTCCAAATATTAAATCTTCCTTTTTGTTTTTCTATTTCATCAATCTTACTAAATGAAAACGGAGGTATACCACCATTTTCTATTTCTTCAGAATGAATGTATTCATACATAACACCAAGACCAGCTCTTTCAATGCTTCCATGAATATCAGAATAGTCAATATC